>NZ_JBMNDS010000075.1:0-51343 GCF_052543295.1 Streptomyces sp. SAS_270 | reverse complement strand
AGCCGGCCCCCAGCCAAGCTCCGCCATGCTCGACCCCCGGGCAGTACGCCCACGCGGCGACGGGCAAGACGTACCGGCACGGACCCGACCCACCCACCGGCCCCACGCGAACGGCGCCCACGCCAGCAGACGGCACGGACCCGACCCACACCGCACCGCGTCACCCCCCCGACGTATCCAGCTCCGCATCCTCACTGACGCCCGCGCAGTCGTACGGATCCTTGAGCCAGCCGTCCGGCAGGACCACCCGGTTGTTGCCCGACGTACGCCCACGTGGGCCGTCCGCGCCCGTCGCCGGC
This sequence comes from Streptomyces sp. SAS_270, assembly GCF_052543295.1. NCBI lineage: Bacteria > Bacillati > Actinomycetota > Actinomycetes > Kitasatosporales > Streptomycetaceae > Streptomyces > Streptomyces sp. SAS_270. The sequence continues at coordinate 51,044 of NZ_JBMNDS010000075.1, read as the reverse complement.
CAGGCCTGGCCGAGGTCCAACTCGTCCAGCCCTGAACGGAGTTCGGACAGCGCCGAGGTGGTGGCCAGCCGCTTGCGCATCTCGGAGCCGACGGCGAACCCCTTCAGATACCAGGCCACGTGCTTACGGAAGTCGATGACACCCCGCGCCTCGTCCCCGATCCACTCACCGAGCAGCGTCGCATGCCGCACCATGACATCCGCGACCTCCCGCAACGTCGGACGCGCGTAAGCCTCCGGCTCCCGCCCCTCGAACGCCGCCACAAGGTCCCCGAACAGCCAGGGCCGCCCCAGGCACCCGCGCCCGACGACCACCCCGTCGCACCCGGTCTCCCGCACCATCCGCACGGCGTCCTCGGCCGACCAGATGTCCCCGTTGCCGAGCACGGGAATCTCCGGCACATGCTCCTTCAGCCGCGCGATCGCGTCCCAGTCGGCCGTACCGCCGTAGTGCTGCGCCGCCGTCCGCCCGTGCAGCGCGATCGCGGTGACGCCCTCCTCGACGGCGATCCGCCCGGCGTCGAGGTAGGTGATGTGATCGTCGTCGATGCCCTTGCGCATCTTCATCGTGACCGGCAGATCGCCCGCCCCCGACACGGCCTCGCGCAGGATCGCCCGCAGCAGGTTCCGCTTGAACGGCAGCGCGGACCCGCCCCCCTTGCGGGTCACCTTGGGCACGGGGCACCCGAAGTTCAGGTCGATGTGATCGGCGAGCCCCTCCTCCGCGATCATGCGGACGGCTTTCCCCACGGTGGCCGGGTCGACGCCGTACAGCTGGATCGACCGCGGCTTCTCAGTCGCGTCGAAGTGGATCAGCTGCATGGTCTTCTCGTTGCGCTCGACCAGCGCACGCGTGGTGATCATCTCGCTGACGAAGAGCCCCTTGCCACCACTGAACTCCCTGCACAGCGTGCGGAAGGGCGCGTTGGTGATCCCGGCCATGGGCGCGAGAACGACGGGCGGCTGGACGGTGTGCGGACCGATCGACAGCGGGGACACGGGAGCGAGAACGGGCGTGGGCATTCCCCCATTGTCACGCACGCGGGGAGGTGCCCGGCGAAGTTGCCGGGCAATGATCATGTAACACTCATTAGTTAGACGCACTATCGAAACGGGCGTACGATGAAGCGCATGCCCGAGCTCACCCACCGCCGCCGCATGCTCGTGCTCGCGATCTGCTGTATGAGCCTGCTGATCGTGAGCCTCGACAACACGGTGCTCAACGTCGCCCTGCCCTCGATGCAGAAGGACCTGCACGCGAGCGTGGCAGGCCTGCAGTGGACGATCGACGCCTACACCCTGGTCCTCGCCTCCCTGCTGATGCTGGCGGGCTCGACGGCCGACCGCATCGGCCGGAAGAAGATCTTCAAGGCGGGCCTGGTCCTGTTCACCGTCGGCTCGGTCCTCTGCTCCCTCGCCCCGAACCTGGAGTCGCTGGTCGCCTTCCGCATGGTGCAGGCGGTCGGCGGCTCGATGCTGAACCCGGTAGCGATGTCGATCATCACGAACACGTTCACGGACCCCCGCGAGCGGGCCCGGGCGATCGGCGTCTGGGGCGGCGTGGTCGGTATATCGATGGCGGCCGGCCCGATCGTGGGCGGACTGCTCGTCGACTCGGTCGGCTGGCGCTCGATCTTCTGGATCAACCTCCCGGTGGGCCTCGCGGCCCTGCTCCTGACCCTGCGCTACGTCCCCGAGTCCCGCGCCCCCAAGGCCCGCCGCCCCGACCCGTTCGGCCAGTTCCTGGTGATCGCGCTGCTCGGCTCGCTGACGTACGCGATCATCGAGGCACCCAGCTCCCCCGCCCTGCGGACGCTCGCCTTCGCCGCCATCGCCCTCGCCGCGCTGGCCGGCCTGCTCCGCTACGAGCCCCGCCGCACCGAACCCCTCATCGACCTGCGCTTCTTCCGCTCGGCACCGTTCAGCGGAGCAACGGTCATAGCGATCAGCGCGTTCGCGGCGCTGAGCGGCTTCCTCTTCCTCTCGACGCTCTACCTGCAGAACGTGCGGGGCCTGGACGCGCTGCACGCGGGCCTGTGGATGCTGCCGATGGCGGTGATGTGCTTCGTGTGCGCGCCGCTGTCGGGACGGCTGGTCGGCAGCCGCGGTCCGCGCCTCTCGCTGCTGATCGCGGGCGTGGCGACCACGGCGAGCGGGGTGCTGTTCGCGGGCTTCGAGGCGGAGACCTCGAACGTCACGCTCGTCCTCGGATACGTCCTCTTCGGCGTCGGCTTCGGCTTCGTGAACGCCCCCATCACCAACACGGCCGTCTCCGGGATGCCGCGCTCCCAGGCGGGCGTGGCCGCGGCGGTGGCGTCGACCAGCAGGCAGATCGGCGGCACGCTCGGCGTGGCCGTGATCGGCGCGGTACTGGCTTCCGGGGTGGGCTCCTCGCCGTACCGGGACGTGTTCGTGTCGGCGGCCCGCCCCGGCTGGTGGATCATCACGGCGTGCGGCCTCGCGGTGCTCGTCCTGGGTGCGCTGACCAGTGGAAAGTGGGCCCGAAGGACGGCGGAGCACACGGCGGAGCGCCTCCAGGAGAGGGAAATCGGCCAACCCGCCGCTTCACGAGCCTGACCCGCGCCCCACCCCCGCGCCGGCACCCTCCCGCTCCCCCTCCAGCGCGATCCGCCGAAGCCGCTCAAGCCGCGCCCGGGACTCCTCGTCGGCAGGCGCGTACGTCACCATGCGGGGCCCGCTGTGCGGTCCGAGCCACAGGTCGGTGTGGTCGAGCGTGAGCAGTCCGACGTGGGCGTTGCGGAACTGCTTGCGCTTGGTGCGGGCGCCGATGACCTCGTGCCGCTCCCAGGCCTCCCGGAACTCCGGGGACTCGGTGTTCAGCCGCTTGAGCAGGATCTTCCAGGCGGGCTCGGCGAGATGGTCGGCCATCGCGCCGCGGAACTTGGCGGCCATGAGCCGCATGGTCTCCTCGCGCTGGACGATGGACGCCTGCCAGTCCTGGTTGGTGTAGCACAGGAGCATGCAGTTGCGGTCCGCCACCGGCACGGCGTCGAGGTCGCAGAGCAGCAGCCGGTAGGTGCTGTTGTACGCGAGGATGTCGTAGCGGCTGTTCTGGATGCAGGCGGGGATCGGCTCCAGCTGTTGCAGCAGGATGCGCTGCGCGTCGGTGACCGAGGGGCAGCTCGCGCCGGGTGCGGGGTCGACGGACGCGGCGAGGTTGAAGAGGTGGGCGCGTTCGTTGACGTCGAGCAGCAGCGTGCGGGCCAGCGCGTCGAGCACCTGGACGGAGACCTGGATGTCCCGCGCCTGTTCCAGCCAGGTGTACCAGGTGACGCCGACCGCGGAGAGCTGTGCGACCTCCTCGCGGCGCAGGCCCGGGGTGCGCCGGCGGCGGCCGCGGGGCAGGCCGACCTGCTCGGGGGTGATGCGTTCGCGGCGGCTGCGCAGAAACGCGGCGAGCTCGTGCCGCCGGATCTCGGACGCCACGGACGCCGAGGGCCCCGACGACGCCGGACCCGCGGGGGCGTCCGAACGCACCGACGCCTGTGCCGTATGTGCTGCCACCTGTGCCCTGTCTGCCACGGTCGTCATCCCCCCAGCCTGCCTGACCCCTCACCCTGTTTCCAGGTACCGGTTCTACCAGGATAAAGAGACTCTGGTACCAGCCTGAGCGCCGAGCGACGCTGTCCTACGTGACCGAAACCCGAACCGGACCCATCACACCCACACCCACACCAGTCCGCCCGGCCGCCGCCCCACCCGTCCTCGGCGGCCTCGGACTCTTCACCGTGCTGCTCGGTGCGGCACTTCCGCTCATCGACTTCTTCATCGTGAACGTCGCCCTGCCGACGATCGGCCGGGACCTGCACGCGAGCGAGGCCGTCCTCGAACTCGTCGTCGCCGGGTACGGAGTCTCGTACGCCGTCCTCCTCGTCCTGGGCGGGCGCCTCGGCGACCTCTTCGGGCGCCGTCGGCTCTTCCTCGGCGGCATGGCCGCCTTCGGCGTCACCTCGCTGGCCTGCGGCCTCGCGCCGAGCGCCTGGACACTGGTCGCGGCGCGTGTGGCGCAGGGCGCGGCGGCCGCGGCGATGCTGCCGCAGGTGCTCGCCACCATCCAGTCGACGACCACCGGTGCGCGCCGCGCCAAGGCCATGGGCCTGTACGGCGCCACAGCCGGGCTCTCCATGGTGGCGGGCCAGATCCTGGGCGGCGTACTGGTGGCCGCCGACATCGCGGGCACGGGATGGCGCTCGGTGTTCCTCGTGAACGTGCCCGTCGTGGTCGTCGGCCTGTTCCTGGCCGCCCGCGCCGTGCCCGAGACGCGCTCGCAGCGCCCGGAGCCGATCGACGGCGCCGGCACGGTGCTGCTCGCCGTGGCGCTGCTGACGCTGCTGGCCCCGCTCACCGAGGGCAGGGCGGCGGGGTGGCCGCTGTGGACCTGGGTGGCGCTGGCGGCGTTCCCGTTCGCGGCGGCGGCGTTCTACTTCGTGGAGCGCCGAAAGGACCGCAGCGGCCGTACGCCGCTGGTGCCCCCGAGCCTGTTCGCCACGGTGTCGCTGCGCCGGGGTCTGATCCTGATCGTGCCGTTCTCGATCGGCTTCAGCGGCTTCATGTTCGTGATCGCGGTGGCGCTCCAGCGCGGTGCGGGCCTCGGCCCGGTACCGGCGGGCCTCGCACTCGCGCCGATGGCCGTCGTCTTCTTCGTCGTCTCGCTCTGCGGTCCGCGGCTCGTCGCCCGGTACGGCACCCGCGTGGTGACCGTCGGCGGTCTGATCCAGGCGGTCGGCGTGGCCCTGCTGGCACTCGCCGCCTGGCGGTCGTGGCCGGACCTGGGAGTGCTGGAGCTGCTGCCGGGCGCCGCGGTGGCGGGCGCCGGTCAGGCCCTCCAACTCCCCGTCATCTTCCGGATCATCCTCTCCGAGGTCCCGCCCGCACGGGCCGGTGTCGGCAGCGGCGTGATGATCACCACCCAGCAGTCGGCCCTGGCCCTCGGTGTGGCGACCCTGGGCACCCTCTTCCTCGGCCTGATACCGGGCATGGGCATGCGGGACGCCCTCGTGACGACCCTCCTCGTCCAGCTGGCAGCCGTGGCCCTCACCACAGCCCTCAGCCTGCGTCTGCCTCGAACGGTCAGCTAGGGGGTTCACTAGGGTGACGGCATGGCAGTGACACGCGACGACGTTCCCTCCCGGGAAGCCGAGGAGGGTGACAGCGAGCCGGACAGGGCCCTGCGCCCGCCGACGCTCCTCGCCCTTCCCTCCTATCTGGCGGGCCACGTCGCCCGGATCGGCCACCGCGCGCTGGTCGAGGCGCTCAAGGAACACGACCTCCGACTGCCGCACTTCGCGGTCCTCGCGGGCCTCGGGGACTTCGGCCCGCTCGCCCAGCACGAACTGGCCGACCGCCTCGACCTCAACCGCAGCCATCTCGTCGGCTATCTCGACGAGGTCGAGCGGCAGGATCTCGTACGGCGGGTACGGGACCCCGCGGACCGGCGGCGGCAGCGGGTCGCGCTCACCGCGGGAGGTGAAGTGCGGCTGGCCGAGCTGAAGACGGTGGCCGACCGCTCGCAGGCCGACTGCCTGGGCGCGCTGTCGGGGGCCGAGCGGGAGACCCTCACCGCGCTGCTGCGCCGCGTGGTGACGGTGGACGACGCGGGACGCGGAAACCCTTCCCGTTGATCTTGCCCATGCTGCACACTCCTTGCTGCGCAAGTGGCGCGGTACCGCGCGCCGCCACCCGGAGGCCGGAGGCGTCATGCTGCAGATCAACACGAGCAAGGTGAGCCGGTGGGACCAGCACGGCCGTGAGCACGTCGTCCATGTGCAACGTGCGGGCGTGCAGCGGACGATCAGATGCGACACCTGCGGCTGGCGCAAGGGCGCGCAGTTCCTGCCGTGGCTGAAGGCGGAGGAGCACCTCGCGGAGGCGCACCAGGCGACGGTGGACCCCACGGAGGGGTAGGGCGCCGGATGTCCGGCGCCAACGCCGAGGCGCCGCAAGGCTGTTGGGGCGCCGGAAGAAACACCGGACGGAATGCCCGAAGCCCCCGGTTCCGTGCGGAACCGGGGGCTTCGGGACGAACGCAGAGGTGTCAGCAGCCGATCAGGCGGCTGGCGAGGTAGCCCTCGATCTGGTCGAGGGACACGCGCTCCTGCTTCATCGAGTCGCGCTCGCGGACCGTCACCGCGTTGTCGTCGAGCGTGTCGAAGTCGACCGTGACACAGAACGGCGTACCGATCTCGTCCTGGCGGCGGTAGCGGCGGCCGATGGCGCCCGCGTCGTCGAACTCGATGTTCCAGTGCTGGCGCAGGGCCGCGGCCAGGCCCTTGGCCTTCGGGGAGAGCTCGGGGTTGCGCGAGAGCGGCAGGACCGCGACCTTCACCGGGGACAGGCGCGGGTCGAGGCGCAGCACCGTGCGCTTCTCCAGCTTGCCCTTGGCGTTGGGCGCCTCGTCCTCGACGTACGCGTCCAGCAGGAACGCGAGCATCGCGCGGCCGACACCGGCGGCGGGCTCGATGACGTACGGAGTCCAGCGCTCGCCGGCTTCCTGGTCGAAGTAGGAGAGGTCCTGGCCGGAGGCCTTGGAGTGCGCGGAGAGGTCGTAGTCCGTGCGGTTGGCGACACCCTCCAGCTCGCCCCACTCGTTGCCGCCGAACTGGAAGCGGTACTCGATGTCGGCGGTGCGCTTGGAGTAGTGGGAGAGCTTCTCCGCCGGGTGCTCGTACCAGCGCATGTTCTCCTCACGGAGACCCAGGCCGCGGTACCAGTTCCAGCGCTGCTCCATCCAGTACTCCTGCCACTTCTCGTCCTCGCCCGGCTTGACGAAGAACTCCATCTCCATCTGCTCGAACTCGCGGGTGCGGAAGATGAAGTTGCCGGGCGTGATCTCGTTGCGGAAGGACTTGCCCATCTGCGCGATGCCGAACGGCGGCTTCTTGCGCGAAGCGACCTGCACCTGGGCGAAGTTGGTGAAGATGCCCTGCGCGGTCTCGGGGCGCAGGTAGGCGACGGAGCCGCTGTCCTGCGTGGGGCCGAGGTGCGTGGAGAGCAGGCCGGAGAACTGCTTGGGCTCGGTGAACTGGCCCTTGTTGCCGCAGTTGGGGCAGTTGATGTCCGCGAGGCCGTTCTCCGGGGCGCGGTTGTGCTTCGCCTCGTAGGCCTCCTCCAGGTGGTCGGCGCGGTAGCGCTTGTGGCAGGAGGTGCACTCGGTGAGCGGGTCGGAGAACGTGGCGACGTGGCCGGAGGCGACCCAGACATCGGTGGCCAGGATCACCGACGAGTCGAGACCGACGACGTCCTCACGGGAGGTGACCATGTAACGCCACCACTGGCGCTTGATGTTCTCCTTGAGTTCGACGCCGAGCGGGCCGTAGTCCCAGGCGGCACGCTGTCCACCGTAGATCTCACTACAGGGGAAAACGAAGCCACGGCGCTTGCTCAGGCTGACGATGGTCTCGATCTTGTCGGCGGCCACGGTGCTCTCTTCAGTACGGACGGCAGCGAATGACTCAGGTTACCGGCGTGGCCCACCCTCGTATCAAATCGGTTGGGGGCTGTGCCCGGAGTGCGGGCTTACCGACTGCTTACTCAGGGGCTTGTTGACAATCGTTTCCACTTTTGTTGAAAATGGGTGTCATGAACGTACGACGACGCCTCATATCCGGGTCCGCGGTCCTGGCGGCCACCGCCCTCGGGCTCGGAACCCTCTCCGCCTGCTCCGACTCCTCCGCGGCCGACAACGGCGGGAAGCTCGACGTCGTGGCGTCGTTCTATCCGATGCAGTACCTCGCCGAGCAGATCGGCGGGAACCTGGTGAGCGTCACCAGCCTCACCCAGCCCGGCCAGGAGCCGCACGACCTGGAGATCAGCGCGAAGCAGACCGCGCAGCTCCAGGAGGCGGACGCCGTGCTCTACCTGAAGGGCCTGCAGCCGGCCGTCGACGACGCCGTGGCGCAGTCCGAGGTCAGGACCAAGGTCGACGCCGCGTCGCTGACCAGCCTGGAGAAGCACGGCAACGAGGTCGGCCGGCACGCGGCCGAGCACGACGATCACGCGGGCGAGGAGTCCGGCGGCACCGACCCGCACATCTGGCTCGACCCCGTGAAGTACGCCGAGGTCGCGAGCGGGGTCGGCAAGGCCCTGGAGAAGGCCGACCCGGACCATGCGGCGGAATACAAGAAGAACACCGCGGCGTTGGTCAGGAAGCTCGACGGCCTCAACACCCAGTACGAGACCGGGCTGAAGAACACCGAGACGAAGGTCTTCATCACCACGCACGCCGCCTTCGGCTACCTCGCCGAGCGCTACGGCCTCACCGAGGAGGCCATCACCGGTCTGGACCCGGAGTCGGAGCCCAGCGTGAACCGGGTGAAGGCGCTTGAGAAGATGGCGAAGGCCGACGGCGTCACCACGGTGTTCTACGAGACGCTCGTGAGCGACAAGACCGCCAAGACAGTCGCCCAGGACGCCGGCCTCAAGACGGACGTCCTCGACCCGATCGAGGGCATCACCGGCAAGTCCAGGGGCGACGACTACCTCCAGGTCATGGAGTCGAACCTGAAGGCGCTGCGGACGGCCCTCGGCGCGAAGTGACCTACGAACGATGGAGGACGGCGGCATGAGCGAGTCCGTCATGAGCGAGTCCCTCGGGGACGAGCCCGTCATTTCCCTGCGCGGAGTGACCGCGGAACTCGGCTCGCGCCCCGTCCTGCGCGGTATCGACCTCACCGTTCACCGCGGTGAGGTCGTCGCGCTGCTCGGCGCCAACGGCTCCGGGAAGTCGACCGCCGTGCGCAGCGTGATCGGTCAAGTCCCGGTCAGCAGCGGCGAGATCGAGCTGTTCGGCACCCCGCGGCGGCGCTTTCGTGAGTGGCGGCGCGTGGGATACGTGCCGCAGCGCACCACGGCCGCGGGCGGCGTGCCCGCCACGGTGAGCGAGGTCGTGTCCTCCGGCCGGCTCTCCCGCAGCCGCTTCGGCGTGCTGCGCAGGGCCGACCGTGAGGCCGTACGCAACGCCCTGGAGCTGGTCGGGATGGCGGACCGGGCCAAGGACCCCGTGGAGGCCCTCTCCGGCGGCCAGCACCAGCGGGTGCTGATCGCCCGCGCCCTCGCCTCCGAGCCCGAGCTGCTGATCATGGACGAGCCGATGGCCGGCGTCGACCTGGCCAGCCAGGAGATCCTCGCGCGGACCCTGCGCGAGCAGGTCGCCCGGGGCACCACCGTGCTGCTCGTCCTGCACGAGCTGGGCCCCCTGGAGCCGCTGATCGACCGTGCGGTCGTCCTGCGCGACGGCTGTGTGCTGCACGACGGCCCGCCACCCAAGGCCGTCGGCCAGCACGCCCTGCCCGGCCACGACCACGTCCACCCGCACGCGGCGTCGGACTCCGAACCGATCCGGACGGGACTGCTGAGCTGATGGACATCCTCGACTACGCCTTCATGCAGCGGGCGCTGCTGGCCGCCGTCCTCGTCGGCATCACCGCCCCCGCGATCGGCATCTTCCTCGTCCAGCGCCGCCAGGCCCTGATGGGCGACGGCATCGGTCACGTGGCGATGACGGGTGTCGGCCTCGGCTTCCTGCTGTCCAGCTCGCCGGTGTGGATGGCGACTGCCGTCTCGGTCGTCGGCTCGGTCCTGATGGAGCTGATCCGCTGGTACAGCAGGACACGCGGCGACATCGCGCTCGCGCTGCTCTTCTACGGCGGCATGGCGGGCGGCGTGATGCTGATCAACCTGGCGCCGGGCGGCTCCACGTCCAACCTGAACTCGTACCTCTTCGGCTCGCTGTCCACGGTCTCGGAGCAGGACGTGACGGCGATCTCCCTGCTCGCGGCCTTCGTCGTGCTGGTCACCGTCGGGCTGCGCCGCCAGCTGTTCGCGGTCAGCCAGGACGAGGAGTTCGCGCGGGTGACCGGGCTGCCGGTGCGCGCCCTGAACCTGCTCACGGCCGTCACCGCGGCGGTCACCGTGTCGGTGGCGATGCGGGTGGTCGGGCTGCTGCTGGTCTCCGCGCTGATGGTGGTGCCGGTGGCCGCCGCGCAGCAGCTCAGCCGCAGCTTCGCGGCGACGTTCGCGATCGCCGTTGCCATCGGCGTCGCGGTGACGCTGGGCGGCACCACGACGTCGTACTACAAGGACGTTCCGCCCGGGGCGACGATCGTGCTGATGGCGATCGGTGTCTTCCTGCTGCTCAACGCGCTCGCGGCCCCGCTGGCCAGGCGCAAGGCGCGGGCCCTGGCGGCCGAGCAGGCGGCGGCCGGCGCGGACCCGGCGGAGTGTGCGATTCCGGCCACCCGCGCTCCGACGGGAAAGGTCGGCGTCTGACCGCGCACAGTCCGGCCTGGCACAATGGCCGGGCAAGGGCAGACGTGAGGAGGCAACGGTGACAACCGCTGGATCGCCCGTACGCGGCCGTTCCACCCGGCAGCGTGCCGCCGTGGCGGCAGCGCTCGACGAGGTGGACGAGTTCCGCAGTGCGCAGGAGCTCCACGACATGCTCAAGCACAAGGGCGACTCGGTCGGGCTGACCACCGTCTACCGCACGCTCCAGTCCCTCGCCGACGCCGGCGAGGTCGACGTCCTGCGTACCTCCGAGGGTGAGTCCGTCTACCGGCGCTGTTCCTCCGGTGAGCACCACCACCATCTCGTCTGCCGGGTCTGCGGCAAGGCGGTCGAGGTGGAGGGTCCGGCCGTGGAGAAGTGGGCCGAGGCGATCGCGGCGGAGCACGGCTATGTGAACGTGGCGCACACCGTGGAGATCTTCGGCACATGCGCCGACTGCGCGGCGGCGAAGGGCTGACGCCGCCGCCCCTCGGATTTCAGACGCGGGTCAGGTTGCGGTCGAGGAGGGCCCGCAGCCGGTCCACGTCGGCGGGGTGCTGCACGGCGCGCTTGGGCAGCACGGTGAAACCGACGGCGTTCCTGTCGGCGCTGAACAGCGCGAACACGTCCGCGGTCTCGCGGTAGCGGGGCTGTGCGACCCAGTTGACGGTGGCCGTGGTGTTGTCGGTGGCCACGGCGACCCCGGCGTCCGTCACGGTCACCCGGAAGGTGCCCTGCCGCTCGGCGAGGCGGAAGACCTGCCGCGCCTGGAGCCAGGGCGTCAGGGAGAGCAGCGCCACCGTGCCGACGATCCAGATCAGCGGGAACAGCTCCACTCTGTTCCCGGCCAGCGCGACCCCGGCCTCCGCGAGAACGAAGACGGCCGCGAAGCCGATCACCCAGAACCTCGTACGGCCCGCCCGGCTGATCCGCCTGCGCGCCCGCAGCGCCGACGTGAAGTCCGCGACGCTCGGCAGGTACGCCAGCTCGACCGATTCCTGCACGTCCGGCCGCACATTCTGCTGCGCGCCCTGTGCGGCTTCCCCACCCATGTCCATGAGCCGGGATCGTAATGCCCTTCGTCGAGCGCCCTCGGCGAGGGGTGCGGTAGAGGGATAACCCTCGACTCACCCCGCTACCGCTGACATGTGCTGGTCAATCGTGCGACCCTCCCTCCAGTTCTCACACAGGTCCCGCACACACCCGGACCCAGCCTGGGTTCTGCACGGCACCGCCCCGCACCGCACTGCTCAGCTCGTCCCGGGCAGCACACCTCCGTCTGCCCGGGCTGTCACCGGTCGCCGAGGCGCGGCCGTCGCAGTAGGAGTACGAGTGAGACGAACCCCCCGTAGAGCGGCCGCGGCCGGAGCCCTGGTGGCCGCCGCCTCCCTTCTGACCGTCGGTATCCAGACGGTCCCGGCGACCGCCAAGCCCGCCGCCCCCCACCCCAGCCCCCTGCGCACCGGGGGTCTGGAGGCGAAGCTCACCCCCGCCCAGCACGCGACGCTGCTGAAGAGCGCGTCGAAGAAGACCACGGCGACCGCGCGGTCGATCGGTCTGGGCACCAAGGAGAAGCTGGTCGTCAAGGACGTCGTCAAGGACAACGACGGCACCGTCCACACCCGTTACGAGCGCACCTACGCCGGTCTGCCGGTGCTCGGCGGTGACGTGATCGTGCACACCCCGCCGGCCTCCCTGGCCTCCGGCACGGTGAGCACCACGTTCAACAGCAAGCGCACCGTCAAGGTCGCCACGACCACCGCGGCCGTCACCAAATCCGCCGCGCAGAGCAAGGCGCTCAAGGCCGCCAAGGACCTCAAGGCGGACAAGCCCACCGCCGACAGCGCCCGCAAGGTGATCTGGGCCGGCAGCGGCACCCCGAAGCTCGCCTGGGAGTCCGTGATCGGCGGCTTCCAGGACGACGGCACGCCCAGCAAGCTGCACGTCATCACCGACGCCACCACCGGCAAGGAACTCCACCGCTACCAGGGCGTGGAGACCGGCACCGGCAACACCCAGTACAGCGGCACGGTGTCGCTGAGCACGACCCTGTCCGGGTCGACGTACCAGCTGTACGACACCACGCGCGGCGGCCACAAGACGTACAGCCTCAACAACGGCACGTCGGGCACCGGCACCCTGATGACGGACGCCGACGACGTGTGGGGCACCGGGTCCGGGTCCAACACCCAGACCGCGGGCGCGGACGCGGCCTACGGGGCCCAGGAGACCTGGGACTTCTACAAGAACACCTTCGGGCGCAGCGGCATCAAGAACGACGGGGTCGCGGCGTACTCGCGCGTCCACTACAGCTCGGCGTACGTCAACGCCTTCTGGGACGACGACTGCTTCTGCATGACCTACGGCGACGGTTCGGGCAGCACGCACGCGCTCACCTCGATCGACGTCGCGGGCCACGAGATGAGCCACGGTGTCACCTCCAACACCGCGGGCCTGGACTACAGCGGTGAGTCCGGCGGGCTCAACGAGGCGACCTCCGACATCTTCGGCACCGGTGTGGAGTTCTACGCCAACAACACCTCCGATGTGGGCGACTACCTCATCGGCGAGAAGATCGACATCAACGGCGACGGCTCGCCGCTGCGTTACATGGACAAGCCGAGCAAGGACGGCGGCTCCGCGGACAGTTGGTACTCCGGGGTCGGCAACCTGGACGTGCACTACTCCTCGGGCCCGGCGAACCACATGTTCTACCTGCTCTCCGAGGGCAGCGGCAGCAAGGTCATCAACGGCGTGACCTACAACAGCCCGACCTCCGACGGCGTGGCCGTCGCGGGCATCGGCAGGGCCGCGGCCCTGCAGATCTGGTACAAGGCGCTGACGACGTACATGACGTCCAGCACCAACTACGCCGGGGCGCGCACCGCCGCACTGAACGCCGCGACGGCGCTGTACGGCTCCGGCTCCACCCAGTACGCGGGGGTGGCGAACGCCTTCGCCGGCATCAACGTGGGCGGCCATGTCACCCCGCCGACCAGCGGTGTGACGGTCACCAACCCGGGCAGCCAGTCGTCGACCGTCGGCACCGCGGTGAGCCTGCAGGTCTCGGCGAGCTCGACCAACAGCGGCTCCCTGTCGTACGCGGCGACCGGCCTGCCCACGGGCCTGTCGATCAACAGCTCCACGGGCGCCATCACCGGCACCCCGACGACGGCCGGCAGCTACAGCACCACCGTCACGGTGACCGACAGCACCGGCGCGACCGGTACGGCGTCCTTCACCTGGACCGTCAGCTCCACCGGAGGCGGTTCCTGCACCTCGGCGCAGCTGCTGGGCAACCAGGGCTTCGAGTCCGGCAACACCACCTGGACGGCCACCAGCGGAGTGATCGACAACTCCAGCAGCGAGGCGGCCCACGGCGGCTCCTACAAGGCCTGGCTCGACGGGTACGGCTCCACGCACACCGACACGCTGTCCCAGTCGGTGACGATCCCGAGCGCCTGCACCGGCACCACGTTCACGTTCTACCTGCACATCGACTCGGCGGAGACGACCACCAGCACGCAGTACGACAAGCTGACGGTCACCGCCGGTTCGACGACTCTGGCGACCTACTCGAACCTCAACAAGGCGACCGGGTACGTCCAGAAGTCGTTCAGTCTCTCGGCGTTCGCCGGCTCCACGGTCACCCTGAAGTTCAGCGGCGTCGAGGACTCCTCGCTGCAGACGAGCTTCGTGGTCGACGACACGGCGGTCACCACCAGCTGACGCTGCCGCGTCGGGCCAGGTTGCGGTCGAGAACCGACCGCAGCCTGGCCACGTCCGTGGGGGCGCCGCGTTTCGGCAGCAGGACCGGCACGGGCGAGGCCGGGTCGAGGAGGACGAAGGTGCGGCGCGTCTCGGCGCAGCGCTTCACCTCGGCCCAGCGGGTCATGGTGCCGGCGCCCCGGTCGGTGGTGACCCTCACGCCCCACCCGTCCACGAGCGTGCGGTGCTCGCCCCGCGCCGCCGCCCGCCGATGGAAGTGGTGGGCCTGCAGCCACGGCAGCACCACCAGGCCGAGCAGGGCCGCGCCCGGCATGGCGAGGGCCATCGGCCGTACGGTGCCGCCGAGGAACAGGGGCACCGCGCCGACGAGGATCCCGAGCCCGGCGGAGCCGAGGAGCAGCCGGCGGGCGAGGCGACCGGCGGCCGAGGCCTTCGCGTGGGCGCGGAACGCCTCACGGAACTCCCCCGCCGTCGCGACGTACACCAGCTCGACGCTCTGCCGGTCCCCGTCCCCGTCCCCGCCCCCGTCGGCCATCGGTTCAGCCCTCCTCGGGCCGGCCCTTCATGGCCTCTTCCATCTCCACGAGCTTCTCGTTGGGGACGGCGCCGCCGAAGCGGCGGTCGCGCTGCGCGAACTCGACGCAGGCGCGCCACAGATCGCGGCGGTCGAAGTCGGGCCACAGCACGTCCTGGAAGACCATCTCGGCGTAAGCGCTCTGCCAGAGAAGGTAGTTGGAGGTGCGCTGCTCACCGCTCGGCCGCAGGAAGAGGTCCACGTCCGGCATGTCCGGGTAGTAGAGGTACTTCGCGAACGTCTTCTCGGTGACCTTCGACGGGTCCAGCCGTCCGGCCTTCACGTCCTCCGCGAGGGCGAGGGCCGCGTCCGCGATCTCGGCACGGCCGCCGTAGTTCATGCAGAAGTAGAGCGTGAGCTTGTCGTTGTCCTTGGTCTGCTCCTGGGCGATCTGGAGCTCCTTGGCGACGGACTTCCACAGCTTGGGCATCCGGCCCACCCAGCGCACCCGGATACCGAGGGCGTCGAGCTGGTCGCGGGTCTTGCGGATGAAGTCCCGGTTGAAGTTCATCAGGAAGCGCACCTCGTCCGGCGAGCGCTTCCAGTTCTCGGTGGAGAAGGCGTACAGCGAGATCGCGCCGACGCCCATCTCGATCGCGCCCTGCAGTACGTCGAGCACGCGCTCGGCGCCGACCTTGTGCCCCTCGGTGCGCGGCAGCCCGCGCTCCTTGGCCCAGCGTCCGTTGCCGTCCATGACGATCGCCACATGGTTGGGGATCAGCTCACCCGGGAGCTTCGGCGCGCGGGCGCCCGACGGGTGCGGCTCCGGCGTTTGGTACTCGCTGCGCCGGCGCCCCAGGAACCCGCGTACGACCATGTGCTTCTCGTCTCCCTCTTGCTTGTGTGTGGTGCTTACTTCTCTACGAAACGCAGGGAGCGCAGACCGCGCTCAAGGTGCCAGTGCAGATACGCCGACACCAGCCCGCTGCCCTCCCTGACGTACCGCGGCTCGCACGCGTCCGCGGCCTCCCAGTCTCCCGTCAGCAGTGCGCCGAGGAGTTCGAGGGCCCCTGCCGAGGGTACGACGCTGCCGGGCACCCGGCAGTCGGCGCAGACGGAACCTCCCGCGGCGACCGAGAAGAACCGATTCGGTCCCGGCATACCGCACTTCGCGCAGGCGCTGAAGCTGGGCGCGTAGCCGTTCACGGCGAGGGAGCGCAGCAGGAAGGCGTCGAGGACGAGGTGCGGTTCGTGCTCGCCGCGGGCGAGGGTGCGCAGCCCGCCGACGAGCAGCAGGTACTGCTGCACCGCGGGCTCGCCCTCGTGGTCGGTGAACCGCTCGGCCGTCTCCAGCATCGCCGTGCCGGCCGTGTACCGCGCGTAGTCGGTGACGATCCCGCCGCCGTACGGAGCGATCGTCTCGCTCTGTGTGCACAGCGGCAGCCCGCGCCCGACCAGCTCGCTGCCCCGCGCGAAGAACTGCACGTCGACGTGGGAGAACGGTTCGAGCCGCGCCCCGAACTTCGACTTGGTCCGTCGCACACCGCGCGCTACGGCGCGTACGCGGCCGTGACCGCGGGTGAGCAGGGTGATGATCCGGTCCGCTTCACCCAGCTTCTGGGTGCGCAGCACGATGCCGTCGTCGCGGAACAGGCTCATGGGGCCATTCTCGCGTACGGAATCAGCGAGCGTGGTCGGGGCGGCCGATCGTCTCCCACGGGGCCATGTTCCAGGGGCTGGACCTGTTCGCCGGATCCAGCAGCGACCTCAGATGCGCGTCGGACACCGCCTGCGGCGCGGGCGGGTCCGGGTCCCCCCTGTCCTGGAGGTTGTCGCGCCAGACCATCCGCCCCAGCAGGTAGTGCTCGGCGTACTCCTTCCACGAGGTGTACGACCGCACCACCGACGGCACGATGTTCTTCAGTGCCGTCCATGTGTCGGCCTCGCTCAGCATCCCTGCCGCGAAGCCCCTGCGGGAGATGTCCACGTAGAGTCCCGCGTCCCACGCGAGCGGCTCCACGCCGAGCCGCCGGCGCGCCCCCGCGCGGTAGCCGCTCCGCGCGAGGTCGTCGAGCCGGTCGACCAGTTCGGCACGCGAGGTGATCTCCCACTGGTCGGCCAGCCACCGGCGGCCCTGCTCGTCGTCGATGCGGGTGAACGGATACAGGGTCGTCCGCGAAGCGTCCCGGTCCCGGTTCACCGGGGCGCTCAGCGACACCATCCACAGCTGGTGCATGGTGAGGGGAACGGGGTACTTGCGCACGGCCTTCGGCCCGCGACGGTTCCATATCGCCATGCGGCCGCACCCTACGTCACCCCGGGTACGGCCCGGTCAAGGAACCTCACCGCGGCTGCGCGCATTGGCGTACGCCGTCGCCGCGCTGAGCCGTTCCGCCAGGGTCGCCCTGCGCACGTCCTCCGGTGCGCAGTCCCACTCCCTGCCGCCGCCGTACGGTCTCAGCTGGACGTACGGTCCCTCGTGCCCCATGACCACTCCCACTCTTCCGGTACGGGTGTCCACCACGTACGAACTGACCGGCGGCTTCACCGCAGCGCCGCCAGGAGCTTCGCCGCCGTGTCGAGGGAACATCCGCCCAATTCCACCAGCGGACAGGGTGCCTCGCGCGCCAAAGTCGCCGGGTCGATCCGCAGTGACGGCAACTTAATTCCGGCCTTTGCGAGTACCGACCGCAATTCCTTCACAATGTCCTCCGCCTCCTCGACACAGAGCGTCGAGTGTCGTCCCCCGAGTAGTGCGTTTTCTTCCGTCACCGTGCTCCCCTTCTCCTTTGAGTTTCACGCTTCGCATCTCCACGATGACGCTCTGCGCCTACACTCGGCAGGAGTCTGTCCGCTACAAGTGCGGCGCAGCGCAGGGGGGTTGGCCATGGCCAATGGTTCACGACAGGCGGCCTGGGAGTTCTTCGGCGCGGAGCTGAAGCGGCGACGCGAGGACGCGGGGCTCACCCAGGTGGAGCTGGGGACGAGGGTCTTTGTCTCCGGGGGCTACATCGGACAGTTCGAACAGGCTATTCGGAAGCCGCAGTTGGATGTGGCGGTGCGGATTGATGAGATCCTGCAAACCGACGGCATTTTCGAGCGGCTATGGCGAAAGCTCATCAAGGATCAGCCGTATACCGAGTACTTCGCGCACGTGGTGGAACTGGAACGGCTGGCGACGAAGATCTGCCAGTACGCACCAGCGGTGGTACCGGGACTCCTCCAAACGCGGGAGTACGCGCGAGCGATGTATCTGGCGGGCAATCCGCTCGCTGTTGACGAGTACATCGAAGAGCTGGTCAATGCGCGCATGGACCGAACACGGCTGCTCAAGGACGCTACACGACCCGTGTATTGGGCGGTCCTCCATGAGACGGTCCTGCGCATCGTCGTCGGTAGCGCGGCGGTCATGGCACACCAGTTGGACCGCATTGCGGCACTGGCGCGAGAGCGCAAGGTAGTGCTGCAGGTGCTGCCGTTCGCAGCGGGGGCGCACCCTGCCATGGGCAAACTGATGACACTCATGGAGTTCGAGGACGCTCCGCCAACCCTCTATACAGAAGGCGTGTCTTCGGGGAATCTGCTGGACGAACCAGCAGTGGTGAAGCGGAACCAGTCGTCTTACGATCTCATCAGGGCCGTCGCGATGTCGCCGGAGGCGTCCCTATCTCTGATCGAGTCGGCAGCGGAGGACCACAGACGATGCGCGAGTACGACCTGAGCAACGCCCGCTGGCGCAAGAGCAGCCACAGCAGCGGAGACGCCGGGGAGGAATGCATCGAGGTCGCCTACGACTTCATCGGCGCCGCCCAGTGGCGCAAGAGCAGCCACAGCGGCGGCAGCGGCGGGGAGGCCTGCGTCGAGGTAGCCGACGGCCTCCCCGGCGTCGTCCCCGTCCGCGACAGCAAGGTCCAGGACGGCCCCGTCCTCCTCATCGGCGCCCCCGCCTGGACCGCGTTCGTCGGGGGTCACCTCGTGACGGAGACCAACCCCGCCTCGTAGGCGATGATCACCAGCTGGACCCGGTCCCGGGCGTCCAGCTTGGACAGCAGGCGGGTCAGGTACGTCTTGGCCGTGGCCACGGTGATGAAGAGCTGTTCGGCTATCTCCGTGTTGGAGAGGCCGCTGCCGACGAGGGTGAGAACCTCCCGCTCGCGTTCGGTGATGGCGGTCAACGGGCGCCGCACCCGCGCCTGTTCGGGGCGGGCGGCGAAGTCCTGGATGAGGCGGCGGGTCACGCTGGGGGCGATCAGGGCGTCACCGGCCGCGACCACGCGGATCGCGGCGAGGATGTCGTCGAGGCCCATGTCCTTGACGAGGAAACCGGCGGCGCCCGCGCGCAGCGCCCCGTAGACGTAGTCGTCGTCGTCGAAGGTCGTGAGGACGACGATGTGGGTGTCGCCGGTGCCGGCGGTGATGCGGCGCGTCGCCTCGATGCCGTCGACGCCGGGCATGCGGATGTCCATGACGACGACGTCGGGGCGGAGTTCCCCGGCGAGGCGGACGGCCTCCTCGCCGTTCGCGGCCTCGCCGACCACCTCGACGTCGTCGATGTCGGCGATGACCATGCGCAGGGCCGTGCGGATGAGCTGCTGGTCGTCGGCGAGGACGACGCGGATCGTCATCGTGCTCCCGCCTCGGCCATCGCGGGGACCGGCAGGCGGGCGGTCACCCGGAAGCCGCCCGAGGGGCCGGGCGCGGCGGTGAACTCGCCGTGCAGCAGGGCGACCCGCTCACGCATCCCGGCCAGCCCGAACCCGGTGTCGGTGGTCGTGCCACGGCCCCGGCCGCCGTCGGCGATCTCGATGGAGAGGGCGTCGTCGTCGCCGTAGCCGATGAGGACCTCGCAGGAGTCGGTGGCGGCGTGCCGTACGACGTTGGTGACGGACTCCTGGATGATGCGGAACGCGGACAGGTCGATGTCCGGCGGCAGTTGGCGGCGCTCGCCCTTCCAGTGGACGTCAACCCGGACGCCCGCGGCGGTCGTCGCGGCGGCGAGACGGTCGACGTCGGCGAGGCCCGTCGCCTCCAAGGCGGGGCCGTGGTCGGCCTGGCGGAGGGCCACGAGCATGCGGCGCAGGCCGGAGAGGGTCTCACGGCCCGCGTTCTCGACGGCGGTCATGGCCTCGCGGGCGGCGTCGGGCTGCGTGGTGACGACACGGGCCGCCGCGCCCGCCTGGAGGGCGATGATGCCGATGCTGTGGGCGACCATGTCGTGCATCTCGCGGGCTATGCGCAGCCGTTCGGTGGTGACGGCCTGCTCGGCGGCCTGCGCGCTGAGCCTGTCGGCGTACTCGCGGGTGCGGTGGGTCGCGTTGCCGAGGAGCCAGGCGATGACGGTGATGAGGGCGACGGCGAGTTCGGCCGACGTGGCGGCGGACCAACTGCGCAGGACCCGTACGGAGATCCAGCCCACCAGCATGGCGAGCGCGAGGGCGACGGCGATGGCGCCGGTGCGGCGGTCCTGCTGGGCCGCGATGAAGTACAGGGCGACGGCGACGGCGACGAACTGGGCGAGCGGGATCCCGCCGACGCCCAGGGTGGTCGTCACAAAGCCTGCGGCGGTGAGTTGCAGGGCGAGGGCCCGCAGGGGGCGCCGGGGCAGGATGCGGCCGCCGTACAGGGCCATCGCACCGGACAGCGCGAGGAACGTCAGGCCGTCCCAGCGGTAGAGCTGGGCCGCGGGCCACTGGCCGGGCTCGTACTCGCCGGGCAGCCGGAAGGTCGTCAGGAGCGTGAACAGCGTGCTCGCGCACCAGGTCGCGGCCACCCAGCCACCCGGCGGCACGCGCTTGAGCAGGGGAAGCGGCGGAGACGGCGTGACATGCATGGCGCGATCGTAGACGCGGGGATGCGGGCGGTCATCGGCCCGCGGACGTACAACCGGGGTCGACACCCGCGGCGGGCGAATGTCGGCGGCGGGGCGATGCCCGGCCGGTGCCGCGGGCGAGACGGTGTCGCATGTGATCGAAGTCAACGAGCTCACCAAACGGTACGGCCCCGCCCTGGCCGTGAACCGCCTCTCCTTCACCGTCCGTCCCGGCCGGGTCACCGGCTTCCTCGGCCCCAACGGCGCGGGCAAGACGACGACGCTGCGCATCCTGCTGGGCCTGATCGAGGCGAGTGGCGGCACGGCGACCATCGACGGGCAGCCCTTCCGCCACCATCCGCGCGGCCTGCGGCACGTGGGCGCACTGCTCGACGCGGGCGATGTGCACGGCGGACGCAGCGCACGCGCCCATCTGGCGGCGCTGGCGCGCAGCAACCGCATTCCGCGCGGACGGGTGGACGAGGTGCTGGAGGAGGTGGGGCTCGCGGGTGCGGCGGCCAAGCCCCGCATCGACGGGTTCTCGCTGGGCATGAGGCAACGCCTCGGTATCGCGACGGCGTTGCTCGGCGACCCGCCGGTGCTGTTGTTCGACGAGCCGCTCAACGGGCTCGACCCGGAGGGCGTGTTGTGGGTGCGCGGGCTGTTTCGCCGACTGGCCGGCGAGGGGCGGACGGTGTTCGTCTCCAGCCATCTGATGTCCGAGATGGAGCACACGGCGGACGACCTGATCGTCATCGGACG
This sequence comes from Streptomyces sp. SAS_270, assembly GCF_052543295.1. Taxonomy (NCBI): domain Bacteria; kingdom Bacillati; phylum Actinomycetota; class Actinomycetes; order Kitasatosporales; family Streptomycetaceae; genus Streptomyces; species Streptomyces sp. SAS_270. Next base: position 29,947 of record NZ_JBMNDS010000075.1, on the reverse strand, counting down.
CGGGGAGCTGATCGCCGCGGAGAGCCTGGCGGAGTTCGCCGCGCGCGGCAGCCGCACGACCGTGACCGTGCGCACGCCGGATGCGACCGCGCTGGCGTCCGTGCTGTCCGCCGAGGGCGCGGCGGTGGCGCCGTACGACGACCGCACGATGAAGGTGACGGGCCTGAGCGCCGCCCGCATCGGTGAACTCGCCTTCCACCACCGGGTGTTGCTCGAAGAGCTGACCCCGCAGGCGGCTTCGCTCGAAGCGGCCTTCATGGAACTGACCGCCGACAGCGTCGAATACCTGGCCGGGGAGTCCCGATGACGACAGCCGCCGTACCCCTGCGCGCCGCCGAGCCGCGCGCCCGCTTCACCGACCTCCTCGCCGCCGAGTGGATCAAACTCCGCTCGCTGCGCTCGACCTACTGGGCGCTCGGGGCCAGCGCCTTCGCGATCATCGCCTTCAACACGAACGCGGCCCGCACGGACACCTATCCCGTGGACACCGCGGCCCAGCGGGCGGAACACGTGGAGATGGCGCTGCGCGACGCCTTCACCCAGGGCGCCGCCCTGATCATGGTTCTGGCGGTGGCGAGCATCGGTGCGATCACGGTCGTCGGCGAGTACGCCACGGGTCTGATCCGCACGACGTTCGCCGCGGTCCCGGCCCGCCGCTCGGTGATGGGGGCGAAGCTCACGGTCGTGACGGCCGTGATGACGGTGTACGGCGCCGTCGTCGCCGCGGCTTCCTTCGCTGCGACCCAGGCGATCCTGTCCGCCCGCGGCGCCGATGTCCCGCTCAGCCAACCCGGCGCCCTGCGCGTCGTCGTGGCGTCCGCGCTCCTCGCCCCGGTCAGCGCCCTGGCCGGGATGGCTCTGGGCGCCCTGATCAGGCACAGCGCGACGACGATGGTCCTCATCACCGGCGTCCTGCTGCTCCTGCCGTCCTTCATCACCGACCGCTACCGCTGGACGGCGGCCATCCGCAACGCCCTCCCCTTCAACGCCTGGTCCCGCCTGGCCGACATGGCCTACGGCCACAACCAGCACATGCTGTTCCCCCGCTACTACCCGCACACCCTCACCGGGAGCTGGATCGTGTACGGGGCGTGGGCCCTCGTGTCGGCGGTCGTCGTGGTGGTCATGGTGGACCGGCGGGACCTGTGAAGCGCCGGACGTAGCGCCGCTGCCAGGGCGTCTCCACGGCATGCCGGTCGTAGTGGCGGCGTACGAAGTCCACCGCCTCGTCGGCCGGTACGCCGTCCAGCACCGCCAGACAGGCCAGGGCCGTCCCGGTGCGGCCGCGGCCGCCGCCGCACGCGATCTCGACGCGTTCGCCGGCGGCCCGCTCCCAGGCACCGGCGAGCAGCTCGCGGGCCCGCCCGCGGTCGCTCGGCAGGCGGAAGTCCGGCCAGCGCAACCAGTCGGCGGACCACGGGACTTGGGGAGGTTCCTTGCCGAGGAGGTACACCGCGTACGTGGCGGCCGGAGCGCCTGCCGGGAGGGGGCGGGGCAGGGCGCGGCCGCGGACCAGACGTCCGGAGGGCAGCCGCAGGATGCCGGGGTCGTCGGGGTTCCACCGCTCGCTCATGCCCGAAGCCTACGAGGCGGCCCGGCAGGCCCTGCTCAGCCGACGCCGCGCGATTCCTGGGCCGCCCGCGCCTCGATGCCGCGGAAGTGGTCCGCCATGGCCTTCTGGGCGCCCTCGACGTCCCGGGCGCGCAGCGCGGTGACGATGTCGCGGTGGCGGCGGACCGTGACCTCCGGGGCCGGGTCGTCGGTCCAGCCGCGCACGCCGGCGACCCGGCGGAAGACGGTCCAGAACGCGCCGAGGAGCTGGGGGACGAGGGCGTTGCCGAGGGAGGCGTACAGCAACTCGTGGAACTCGTGGTCGAGTTCGGGGAAGGGGCGGCCCTCGCGGCCTGCCGCGTCCATGGCGTCCACGACCGCTTCGAGCTGGTCCAGCTCCGCTTCGGAGAGGGTGGCCGCGACCCGGCGGATCAGCCCCTCCTCCATGACCTCGCGGACCTGAAGAATTTCGGCCAACGCGCCTGTCTCGGCGTCGGGTTGGGCGAGCGTGCGGAAGGTGAGCCCGTCGACGAGCGGGTTCATGGAGGCGTGGCCGACATACGTGCCGTAGCCGTGCCTGATCTCGACTATGTCGAGCGCCTGCAGGGCCTTGAGGGCTTCACGGACGGAGTTGCGGCTCACGCCGAGGTCGGTCATCAGCTCGGTCTCGGTGGGCAGCGGCGCGCCTGCCGGGAGCCTGCGGTCGAGGATCAGCTGCATGACCTCGTGCTGGATCTGACTGCTCACCCGCCGTTCGGACCTCCGGCGGTTTCCGGTCTCCTCGGACATGCGCCGCATCGTACGCTCGCTGGACATCGGACGTCCCACCTCCGGGCCAATCAGGTACCGACTACCCGCAATTCACGCCGTCATTGGTCGCACCTGTGGAAGATACGCCATTCGTGTGCGATCCCTTGACCGGCCTCGCGCCGCCTTCCTATGGTCACGCTGCCGCCTATGACGTAGGACGTCGTATCTCCCGCCTCTCACGGAGATCGATCCCCCACCGGACCACTTCGGACCACTTCCCCGCTGGACCACTCCCTGCTGGACCACCCCCTGCTGGAGGAACCGTGCGCGACGTGAACCCCGACGGACCGGCGCTGCACCGCCGGTCGTTCCTGAAGTACACCGGCGCGCTGGGTGCCGCCGCAGCCCTCACCTCCTCGCTCTCCGCGTGCTCGTCCGGACCGGAGTCCACCAACGACACCGGTGGCGGCAAGGGCGGGAGGAACGGCACGCTGACCGCCGTCATCGGCTACGGAAACGACGGCACCTGGGACCCGACCCAGACCGCGTCGGCGTTCTGCATGGCCGCCAACAACCACATCTACGAGGGTCTTCTCGACACCGACCCGATCTCCCGCGAGCCGTACGCGGCGCTCGCCACCGAGGTGCCCGCCGACCTCTCCGGCACCTCCTGGAAGTTCACGCTGCGCGCGGGCGCCAAGTTCCACGACGGCAAGCCCGTCACCGCCGACGACGTGGTGTTCGTCTTCGACCGGATCCTCGACCCGAAGACACAGACCCTGGCCAAGGGCTTCTTCGCGCCGTGGCTGAAGCAGGTCAAGAAGATCGACGCGCAGAACGTCGAGCTCGTCCTCAAGTTCCCCTTCCCCGAAGGGATTTCACGGCTCACACTCGCCAAGATCATGCCGAAGCACGTGTTCTCGAAGCCGGGCGCCTGGGACGACGCGATCAGGGGCAAGGCGGTGGGCTCGGGCCCCTACCGGCAGACCGCCCACCACCCGAAGTCGAACACCACCTTCGAGGCCTTCGCCGACTACAACGGCCCGCGCGAAGCGGCCTTCAAGAAGATGAACTGGCTGACCATCGTGGACGCGGCCCCCCGCGTGGCGAAGATCTCCGGCGCGAGCGCCGGTGCGCAGATCGCCGACAACATCCCGTACGCCAACATCGGACAGCTGAAGAAGAGCGGGCTGACGGTCGCGGGCGGCGCCGGGATGAACAACCTGTTCCTGATGTTCAACACCAAGCACAAGCCCTTCGACGACGTACGGGTGCGGCAGGCGCTCCACTACGCCGTCGACACCGGCAAGATGATCGAGGTCGCCCTCAAGGGCCACGGCAAGCCGTCGAGTTCGTTCCTGAACGAGGCCAACCCCGCCTACCGGCCCGCGAAGACGGTCTACGACTACGACCCCGAGAAGGCCAAGCAGCTTCTCAAGGAGGCCGGGGTCAAGGGCCTGAAGATCGAAATCCTTGCGGTGAACGTCAGTTGGATCGTGGACTGCCTGCCCACCATCAAGGCGTCCTGGGACGCGATCGGCGTGCAGACCACGCTCTCGCCGCAGGAGACCACCGCCGTCTTCACGAAGATGGACCAGAAGCAGGACTACCAGGTGGTCGCCGCCGCCTCCAACCCCAACCAGTTCGGCCTCGACGCCGACCTGATCATGCACTACAACTACGGCCCCCAGAACATCTGGATGCAGTACTCCCGCTGGGCCGACAACCCGGTGGCCAAAAAGCTCTTCAAGGACATGGACCGGGCAACCCAGGAGCCGGACGCCGACCGGAAGAAGTCGATGATCCAGGACTACATCGACACCGTCGCCGAACAGGCCGTGCTCTACCCGGTGGTCCACAACGAGCTGATGACGGCATGGGACCCGAAGAAACTCACCGGCATCCGCGCCCAGCCCTACCCGGGCATCAACCTGCTCCAGGCCAAGTGGGTTTAGGAGTACGGGAGTCGCCCAGTGATCGCCATCGCCAGAATCCTGGCCCGCCGTATCGCCCTGCTCGTGCCGCTGATGCTCGGCATCGTGCTCTTCGTCTTCCTCGTCATGCGGTTCTCCGACGTCGACCCGGCGTCGGCGTTCTTCCAGGGCGCGAACCCGACACCGCAGCAACTCCACGACTTCCGGCAGCAGAACGGGCTGCTCGACCCGCTTCCGGTCCGCTACGTCGACTTCGTGAGCGACCTGGTGCACGGCGACATGGGCACCAGCGCACTGACCCGGGCGCCGGTCGTCGACCAGGTCACCACCGCGCTGCCGCTCACCCTCCAACTCACCTTCCTGGGCCTGGGCATCGCGGTGGTGCTCGCGCTGCTCGGCGGGGTGACCGCCGCGATCTACCGCGACCGGGTGCCCGACCAGGTCATCCGGGTCGTCTCGCTGACCGGGGTCGCGGCCCCCGGCTTCTGGCTGGCGCTGCTGATGATCCAGTACCTGGCCGTCGACCGGGGCTGGTTCCCGACCGGCGGATACATCAACCCCGGTGACTCGCTGAGCGGTTGGCTCAAGACGATGACGCTCCCGGCCCTCGCGCTGTCGCTCCCGGTCGCGGCCCAGCTGACGCGGATCGTGCGCACGGCCGTGGTCGAGGAGCTGGACAAGGACTACGTCCGTACGGCGATCGGCAGCGGCCTGCCCCCGGTGGTGGTCGTCGGCCGCAACGTGCTGCGCAACGCGCTCATCAACCCGCTGACCGTGCTGGGACTGCGCGTCGGCTATCTGCTGGGCGGCGCGGTCGTCATCGAGACGATCTTCTCGCTGCCCGGCATGGGGAAGCTGATGATCGAGGCCGTGAAGAACGGCGACCCGGCGGTCGTGCAGGGCGTCGTCCTGACGACCGCCACCGGTTTCGTGGTCGTGAACCTCGTGATCGACCTCCTGTATCTGCTGGTCAATCCTCGACTGAGGGACGCGGCCCGATGATCACTCGCAAGGGCCTCGCCGAAGCCCTCTCCCGCCCCGGCATCCGGCTGCGCGGCCTGCGCCGCCTCCCGATCCTGTCCCGTGTCGCCCTCTGCTTCCTGGCGGTCGTCGTCCTCGCGGCCCTCTTCGCGCCACTGCTCGCCCCGCACGACCCGCTCGACCAGCAGCCCCAGACGGACGGCACCGGGCACCCCTCCGGCAGCCACTGGATGGGGCAGGACAGCCTCGGCCGGGACATCCTCAGCCGGCTGATGTACGGCGCCCGCTGGTCCCTCGCCATCGGCTTGGGCGCAACCGCGCTCGCCCTCGTCGTGGGAGCGCTCCTCGGCGCGGTCGCGGCGACCTCGCGCAAGGCGGTCGACGAGACGCTGATGCGCTGCCTGGACGTGGTGATGGCCTTCCCCGGCATCGCGCTCGCGGCGGTCCTGGTCGCCGTGTTCGGCGGCGGCATCACCGTGCTGATCTGCGCGATCGCGTTCCTGTTCACCCCACCGGTGGCCCGCGTCGTACGGGCGAACGTCCTCGACCAGTACGGCGAGGACTACGTGACCGCCGAGCGCGTGATCGGCGCCCGCACCCCGCACATCGTGCTGCGGCACGTGGCCGTCAACTGCGCCGCCCCGGTTCTGGTGTTCTGCACCGTGCAGGTCGCCGAGGCGATCGTCTTCGAGGCGTCGCTGTCGTTCATCGGCGCGGGGGTGCGGCCGCCCGACCCGTCGTGGGGCAGCGTGATCGCCGACGGCAAGAACATGGTGCTGACCGGCGGCTGGTGGGCGACCGTCTTCCCCGGTCTGCTGATGCTGATCACCGTCCTGTCGCTGAACATCCTCTCCGAGGGCGTCTCCGACGCGTGGGCGGCGCCCGCGGCACGGGAGGTGGAGGCCGACACCTCGATCGCGCAGGACCGGCTGGAAGCACCGGAGCCGGGCAGCGGCGCCGTCCTGCCCCTGCCGGGCCTCACCGAGGCGGCCCGCAGACTGCGCGCACGCGCCCGGCCGCTGCCGTCCGGCCGGCCCGTCCTGTCCGTCGAGAACCTCGCCATCGGCTTCGACGCCCGGCACGGCGGGGTGGACATCGTCGGCGGCATCAGCTTCGACGTGCACCCCGGTGAAGTCCTCGGCCTGGTCGGCGAGTCGGGCTGCGGCAAGTCGCTCACCGCGCTGACGGTGATGGGCCTGGAGCCGAAGGGGGCCCGGGTGCGCGGTCATGTCCGGTTCGGGCAGCGGGAGTTGCTGGCCGAACCGATGCGCGTGAGGCGTCGGCTGCTCGGCCACGAGATGGCGATGGTCTACCAGGACGCCCTGTCCTCCCTGAACCCGGCCATGACCATCCGGGCCCAGCTCAAACAGGTCGTGCGCAGGGGCGGAAAGCGGTCCCCGGCCGCCCTGCTGGAGCTGGTCGGCCTCGACCCGGAGCGCACCCTGCGCAGCTATCCGCACGAGCTGTCCGGCGGCCAGCGCCAACGCGTCCTGATCGCCATGGCGTTGTCCCGCAGCCCCCGGCTGATCGTCGCCGACGAACCGACCACGGCCCTCGACGTCACCGTCCAGGCCCAGATCATCACCCTTCTGCTGGGCCTGCGCGAGGAGTTGGGGTTCGCGCTGATCCTCGTCTCGCACGACCTGGCACTCGTCGCGGACGTCACGGACCGGGTGGTCGTGATGTACGGCGGACAGATCGTGGAGACAGGGGTGACGGCGGACCTCGTGGAGGCCCCGGCCCACCACTACACCCGCGGACTCCTGGGCAGTGTCCTGTCGCTGGAGTCGGCCGCCGCGCGCATGACGCAGATCAAGGGGGTCGTCCCCTCCCCCGCGGACTTCCCGGCGGGCTGCCGGTTCGCCGACCGCTGTCCGCTGGCCGGCGAGGTGTGCCGTACGACGACACCCGTCCTGCTGGGCACCCGGACGCACACGGCGGCCTGTCACCATCCGGCGGTCGACCTGGCCGCGCAGGCCACGAGCAGGGGAAGCGAGGCCGTCACATGACCGGCGCAGCCACCACCGACACCGCCACCACCGCCACCCTCATGACGGTGTCCGACGCCCACGTCGTCCACAAGGCGCGCACCGGCGGCCTGCTCGCCCGGGACCGGGTGTACGCCCTGACCGGCGCCGACCTCACGATCGCGCCCGGCGAGACGGTGGGCGTGGTCGGCGAGTCCGGCTGCGGCAAGTCGACGCTGGCCAAGGTGCTGGTGGGCGTGCAGCGGCCGACGTCCGGCACGGTGTCCTTCCGTGGCCGCGACCTGTGGTCGATGAAGCCCGCCGAACGCCGCGCGACGGTCGGCCGCAGCACCGGCCTGATCTTCCAGGACCCCTCGACCGCCCTGAACCGCCGCCTCCCGGTCCGCCGGATCCTCCGGGACCCCCTGGACGTGCACCACCACGGCACGAAGTCCGAACGGGAGGAGCGGGTAAGGGAGTTGATGTCACTGGTCGGCCTGCCCCGCGGTCTGGCCGACGTCCTGCCGGGCCAGCTCTCCGGCGGCCAGCGGCAACGCGTCGCCATCGCACGGGCCCTGGCCCTCGACCCGGACCTGGTGGTGGCGGACGAGCCGACGAGCGCCCTGGACGTGTCCGTGCGCGCGCAGATCCTCAACCTCCTCCTGGACCTGAAGCAACGGCTGGGGCTGGCCCTGGTCTTCGTCTCGCACGACATCCAGACCGTACGCAGGATGAGCGACCGCGTGATCACCATGTACCTGGGCCGGATCGTCGAGGAGGCCCCGGCCCACGAGGTCACGGACGCCTCCCGTCACCCGTACACCCGCGCCCTGTTCTCAGCGACCCCCGGCCTCCTCGACCCCATCGACCCGATCCCGCTGGTCGGGCCGGTCCCGTCGGCGACCCACCCGCCCAGCGGCTGCCCCTTCCGTACGCGCTGCTGGAAGGCCGAGGACGACTGCGCCGCCGTCATGCCGGACTTCGCCGCCGCGTCGTCCCCGGATCACCGCTTCCGGTGCCACCATCCTGTGCAGGAGGGCCAGTCGACGCGGGATCTCGTGTCGCAGGCCTCGGCCACCGCCATGGCCGGCATCCCCGCCCAGCACCAGCCCTAGGGAGCCTTCATGCCGATCCCCGCCCCGCTGACCGGTGTCGTCCCGCCCGTCTGCACCCCCCTGACACCGGACCACGAGGTGGACGTCCCCTCGCTCATCAGGCTCGTGGACCATCTGGTGGAGGGCGGGGTGCACGGGCTGTTCGTGCTCGGCTCGACATCGGAGGCCGCGTTCCTGACGGACGCGGACCGCCGGCTGGTGGTGGAGACGGTCGCCGGGCACATCGGCGGTCAACTCCCGGTCCTGGCGGGCGTGATCGACATGACCACGCCCCGCGTACTGGCCCACGTCGCCGCCGTCTGCGCGGCGGGCGCGGACGCGGTCGTCGCCACCGCGCCCTTCTACACCCGTACGCATCCCGCGGAGGTCGCCCGCCACTACCGCCTGCTCGCCGCCCGCTCGCCCGTGCCGGTCTTCGCGTACGACATCCCGGTGGCCGTCCACACCAAGCTCGGCGCCGACCTGGTCCTGGAGTTGGCGTCGGACGGCGTGCTGGCCGGTCTGAAGGACTCCAGCGGCGACCTCGGCGCCTTTCGCTCGGTCGTGACGGGCGCCCGGGCGCACCCGGAGATCACCGGGTTCTCCCTCCTCACCGGGTCCGAACTGATCGTCGACTCCGCGCTGGCGCTCGGCGCGGACGGGGTGGTGCCCGGACTCGGGAACGTCGACCCTGCCGGGTACGTGCGCCTGGACCGGCTCTGCCGCGAGGGCGACTGGGCTCGTGCCCGCGCCGAGCAGGAGCGGTTGTGTGCGCTGTTCGGGATGGTGGGCGTGGGCGACCGGGGGCGGATGGGGGCCGGTTCCTCCGCGCTCGGGGCGTTCAAGGCGGCGCTGTACCTGCGGGGGGTCATCGCCTGCGCGGCGACGGCCGATCCTCAAGTCCCCCTGTCGGAGGGGGAGGTGGAGCGGGTGGGGAAGTATCTGGCGGCGGCGGGGTTGCTGTAGCGGTTCTTTCGCCCCCTCCGCCCCTGCCCATCCCGTTGACCTGGGGGCTGCGCCCCCTCTCCCCCTGCATCGCGCTTCGCGCTCGTCCTCAAACGCCGGACGGGCTATTCCTAGCCCCTCCGGCGTTTGAGGAGCGGGGGTCCAGGGGCGGAGCCCCGGGTGACGGGACGGGTAGGGGCGGAGGGGGCGAAGAAAACACCTAGCCGCCCAGCCACCGGAACTCGATCGTCTCGTACGGCCCCGCCGTGCCCGTCTCGTAGAGAAGGCCCACCCCGCCGCCCCCGAGCGGCACGAGGTCGGAGTACGCGGCCCGCTGCTGCGAGAGGGTCACCAGCTTCGTGAAGGTGGCCCCGCCGTCCGTGCTGCCCCAGACCGCCATCGCCTGGCGGACCGTAGGCACGGAGGGCCCGGAGAAGAGCAACGGGGCACCAGGGCCCCGGAGTTGGAGCACGCTGCCCTGGACGACGGGCACGTCGTCCAGGGAGTGCTGGGCCGCGTAGGGGCGGTCCAGCGACTCGCCGCCGTCGCCGGAGTAGGTGTCCAACCGATTGCCCGCACCCGCCCCGTTCTGGTCCCGGGCACTGAAGTACAGCCGCCCGCCGGGCAGTTCGGCGACGCTGCTCTCGTTGGCGTTGTAGACCCCGTCGTAGGAGTCGTCGACGAACCCCGTCCGCCAGGTGACGCCGCCGTCGTCGCTGAGAAGGGCGTGGGCGCCGTAGTACTTGGCTTCCTGCCCGGTGTCGGCGGAACCCGGCGGCGGGGCGGCGGAGTGGTTGGACGGAACGACGAGCCGCCCGGTGTGCGGGCCGCGCGTCAGGGCGAGGGCGTGCCCGGGGCCGGTGGCGTACCAGCGCCAGTTCGGCCGCTTCGCCTGCGCCGTGATGTCCCGCGGAGCGGAGAAGTGCCGCCCGTCGTCCCGGCTGGTCTGCACGAAGACACGGCGGCTCTGCTCGGCGGTGACCTCGCCGCGCATGATCTGCGCCTCGCTCACTGCACCGCTGTTGTAGGACGTGACGAGCACGATCCGGCCGGTCCTCGGCTCGACGACCGGCGCGGGGTTGCCCCGGGTGTCGCCGCCCCCGGAGGCGACGACCTGGAGCGGGGTCCAGGTGCAGCCGCGGTCGTGGGAGCGTCTGAGCACGACGTCGATGTTCCCGGTGTCGCCCGCGCTGTTGTGCCGCCCCTCGGCGAACGCGAGCAGCGTGCCCGCGCGGGTCGTGACCGCGGCCGGGATCCGGTAGGTGTCGTAGCCGTCCTGGCCCGCCGTGTACGGCACCGAGGAGACACAGGGCCGCCCGGACGACGACGGGGCCGCCGCCGCGCTCCCGCCCCCGGCACCCGTGACCGCCAGTGCTCCGAGCAGCCCCGTGACCACCATGAACGCGGACCTGCGGCTCGACACCGGCATGGCTCTCCCTGGGTTCACGAGGACATGCGACACGGGACATAGGACGTGGGATGTCCGGGTGAACCTAGTGTGCCGGGCGGAGGAGGGCAACACCCGTGCGCCCTCGGCGTGTTGGAGGGACGCCGGTTCAGCCGGTGCCGGGAGTGACCAGCCCCGACTCGTACGCCACGATCACCAGCTGCGCCCGGTCCCGCGCGCCGAGCTTGCCCATGATGCGGCTGACGTGGGTCTTCGCGGTGAGGGGGCTGAGCCCCAGCGCCTCGGCCGTCTCCGTGTTGGTGAGGCCGCGGGCGACGAGGGTCAGCACCTGGCGCTCCCGGTCGGAGAGGCATTCGGGGCCGCCCGTCGCGGGCACGGCGGCCGCTGCGGGGCTGCGCAGGAAGCGGGCGATCAGCCGGGCGGTCGGACCGGGCGAGAGCAGGGCGTCGCCCGCGGTGACCGTGCGGATGGCGTCGAGGAGTTCGGCCGGTTTCGTGTCCTTCACCAGGAACCCGGAGGCGCCCGCCCGCAGGGCCTCCACGATGTGCTCGTCGGTGTCGTACGTCGTCAGGACGAGCACCTTCACGCCCGCGAGGTCCTCGTCGGCCGCGATGAGCCGGGTCGCCTCGATGCCGTCGAGGTCGGGCATGCGGATGTCCATGACGACCAGGTCGGCGCGCGAGCCGCGGGCCAGTTCGACGGCTTCCCGGCCGGTGCCGGCCTGTCCGACGACCTCCATGTCCGGTGCCGACTCGACGAGCATCGCGAAGGCGGCCCGCACGAGGGTCTGGTCGTCGGCGAGGAGTACGCGGATGGTCATGAAGCGGTTCTCCGGGGACGTACGCGTACGGCGGTCATCGAGTCTCTCCCTCTCCGGCGCTCCAGGCCTCGGCCCTGCGCATCGGCAGCACGGCGCTCACCTCGAACCCCTTGCCCGGCGCCGGACCGGCGTCCAGTGTGCCGCCCACGCTGCGGGCCCGCTCGCGCATGCCGACGAGCCCGAAGCCGGGCGTGCCGCCGTCCCCCGTGCAGCCCGCCCCGTCGTCGCTGACGGTCACCCGGAGAGCGCCCTCACCCTCGAACACCCGTACCCGCACGGTCAGATCGTCGCGCCCGCCGTGCCGTACGGCATTGGTGAGCGCCTCCTGCACGATCCGGTAGGCGGCCGCGCCCACGGCGGGCGGCGCCCCCTCGCCCTCTGCCGAGAGGTCGACCTTCGCGCCCGCGAGCCGGGCCGCCTCGGCGAGGTCGGACAGGCCGTCGAGGCCCGGCAGCGGGCCGCGTCCGTCGCCCGCGCCGGCGGTGTGCTCGCGCAGCACCTCCAGCGTGGTCCGCAGCTCGCCGCGCGCGCTGCGGCAGGTCTCCGCGATGTCGTCCAGGGACTTGGCGACGGCCTCCCGGTCGAGCCGTTCGGGGTCCGCGGCCAGCACGTGCGCGGCCACCGAGGTCTGGACGCCGATGAGGGTGATGCTGTGCGCGAGCAGATCGTGCAGATCCCGCGCGATACGCAGCCGCTCCTCGGCGACGCGGCGCCTGGCCTCCTCCTCGCGGGTGCGTTCGGCGCGCTCGGCACGTTCGAGGACCGAGGCGACGTACTGGCGGTAGAAGCGCACGTCGACGCCGCAGAAGAGCACGGCGATGACCCAGCCGGAGACCCTCAGCACTTCGATGGCCTGATGGGCGCTGACGGTGAGCATGACGCTCGTGGAGAGGCCGACGACCAGGACGCCGGTCAGGATCGTGCGCAGGGGGCGCCCGGTGACGGCGACCGTGTAGAGCGCGACGTACGTGGCCGGGGTCGTTGCGAGGTGGTTGTTGTCGAGGGCGTGGTACGGCGCGACCAGCGCGGCCACGGCGGCCAGCACCAGCAGCGGGCGCCGCCGCCGCCACACCAGGGGTACGGGGGCGGCGAGCAGCAGGACCCAGCCGAGCGCGTCGGGGCGGCGGCCGGGGTCGGTGAGCAGGGCGACGGCCGTGGCGACGACGGCGAGCGCCAGCGCCAGCAGCGCGTCGTTGCGGGTGGCGTGCGGGGCCGTACGGGGATCGCGGTTGACCACCGCCATGATCCGTTCGCCCGCGCGGGGCCGCGGGGCCGTGGTGGGGGCGGTGACTGGAAGGGATGCCTGCACCGGTTCATCTTCCGTCAGGGGGCGCCCCTCCCGGGAGAGGGGCGCCTCCTTCGTACGCGTCCCGATGGTGATCACCCTCGGCCGGCGGCGACGGGTTCCTGCTGCCGCGGCCCGGCCTGCGGCGCGGGAGCCCGGGACAGCGGCCCCGGCCACCACACCTTGCGCCGCAGCGCCACACTCGCGCTGGTCACCAGGTACGTACGGACCAGGAAGGTGTCCAGCAGCACCCCGACCGCGATCACGAAGCCCAGTTCGACGAGCGCGACCAGCCCCATGTTGGTCAGCACGGCGAAGGTCGCCGCGAGGACGAGCCCGGCGGAGGCGATGACTCCGCCGGTGGTCCGCAGTGCGGTGAGCGCGGCGGCGACCGGCTCCGCGCCCCGCACCGACTCCTCTCGCATCCGGTGCATGAGGAAGATCCCGTAGTCGACACCGAGGGCGACGAGGAAGACGAAGGACAGCAGCCCCAGCGCCGGATCGGTGCCCTCGAAGCCGAGGAGCGGACCGAAGACCAGCCCCCCGATGCCGAGGGCCGCGCCCCACACCGCGACGACGGCGACGAGGAGCAGCAGGGGCGCGACGAGACTGCGCAGCAGCACCATCAGGATCAGCAGCACGGACACCAGGACGATCGGTACGACGATGAGCCGGTCGCGCGCGTTGGTGTCCTTCAGATCGATCTGCTGGGCGCTCGGGCCGCCGACGTAGGAGTTCTCGAGGTCGTGGCGCAGGGACTTGATGGTGGCGGTCTCGGCGGCCGACTCGGGTGCGCCGTCGGCGGTGACGGAGATCTCCGTCCAGCCCCTGCCGCTGCGTCCGCGCTCGGCACCGGCGACGCCGGGCTCGCTGCGCACCTTGGCGAGGGTGGCGGCGGCCCGTGCGGTCGGGGTGATGACGGTGATCGGCTGGGTGCCGCGCTCGGGGTAGGTCCTGGCGAGGGTCTCCATGGCGGCGACCGAGTCGGGCCTGTCGACGAAGGAGTCCTGCTGCTTGAGCGCGCCGGGCAGGTTGAACATGCCGAGCGCGAGGGCGCCGAGCAGGACGACTCCGCCCGCGAGGACGGCGTAGGGGCGGCGTCCGGCGGAGCTGCCCATCGCCGAGAAGAGGCTGCGCCGCTGCTTGGGCTCGCTCCCGAAGGCCGGAATGAGGGGCCAGAACAGGCGGCGGCCGAACAGCACCAGGACGGCGGGCAGCAGGGTCAGCATGGCGGCGAGGGCGCACAGGACGCCCACGGTGCCCATCGGGCCCATGCCGCGGCTGCTGTTGAGGTCGGCGGCGAGCAGGCAGAGCAGTCCGGCGGCCACGGTCCCGGAGGAGGCGAGCACGGCGGGCCCGCAGCCGCGCAGGGCGGCCCGCATCGCGTCGTAGGGCCGCTCGACGCGCCGCAGTTCCTCGCGGTAGCGGGAGATGAGCAGCAGCGCGTAGTCGGTGCCCGCGCCGAAGACGAGGATCGTCATCACGCCCTGGCTCTGGCCGGTGACGGCGGTGCCGAAGGCCTGGTGGAGTCCGTAGGCGACGCCCATCGAGAGGTAGTCGGCGACGCCCGCGACGGCGAGCGGCACGAGCCACAGCAGCGGGCTGCGGTAGATGAGGATCAGCAGGACGGCGACCACGGCGACGGTGGTGTAGAGCAGCGGTCCGCCGAGCGAGTCGTAGACCTCGGCGGCGTCGGTGGCCAGCGCGCCCTGTCCGCCGACGTCGACGCCGAGCCCGTCCCCGCCGCGGGCCACGTCGCGTACGCCGTGGACGAAGTCGTCCCGGAGCTTCTCGTCGGTGCCGGGGGCCGAGCTGCTGACCGGGTACATCAGCGTGGTCCCGTCCCGGGAGGGCACGCCGTGCGGGGTCCCTGTGAGCCGGTTCTCGCGGCCGATCTCGGCGATCTGCCGGGCGGCCGTCGCGCGGTCGGCGCTGCTGAGGCCGCCGTCGCGGTGGTAGACGAGGACGAGCTCGGTGGTCTCTCCCCCGGGCAACTGGTCCTCGATCCTGGCCACTTGGGTGGAGTCCGCGCTCGCGGGCAGGTAGTCCACGGCCCGGTCGTGCTGTACGTCGGCGAGCTTCGACGCGAACGGCCCGACGGCGGCCAGGACGGCCACCCAGAGCCCGAGCAGCAGCCAGGGCACGGCTCGTCGCCGGGTCCGCGTCGTTGTCGTCTTGCCTGGCCCCATGCCGGGCCCCCCTCCTGGACGGGTGTCTGGACATGACCAGACTCCCGGCGCACGGGAGGGGATTCGTCGCGCGGGAGGGCGAGTTCGGGGCTACTGCCAGGGGCGGCGAAGCGGCCTGACTACTCCCCGGGGAGTACGGCGCAGGAGTAGCGGGACCCCTCGGGACGAGGCCGTGCCGGGGTGGTCACGAGGGCGTGCGTGCCGCCGCCAGCAGCCGGGTCACGTCGTCCGAGCAGATCGTCAGCGCCGAGCCGACGGTGCTGAGGACGTCCCGCTCGGCGGGGGTGTACGGCCCGTCCGCGAGTGCGATGCGAGCGCCCTGGAGCAGGATGGCCTCCCTGCCGACCGGGGCGAGGTGCGGGGCCAGCGGGTCCAGTGCCTCGTGGAGCTCTATGGCGAGTCCCGCGCCGCAGGGCTCGCCGAAGATACGGCCGGTGTCGGCGGCGAGGGCGTCGACGAGGGCGCTGAGCTGGTCCTCGGTGCAGTCGTCGAAGCCGGCTGAGCGGACGGTGGCGGCGGCGGTTTCGAGGGAGGTGCGGGAGCAGGTGCCGCCCGCGGCGAGCACGGCGAGGGCGACGGTGTGCACGGCGTCGCGGAGCATCGCGGAGAAGCGGGTGGTGGTGGGGTGGTCGAGGACGTCGGCGCCGTAGTGGTGGCGGCAGGCCGCGCATTCGACGACGGGTCCGCTCTCGCCGCGCGGCAGGACCGGGACGCCGAGGAGGGTGAAGCGCCGACGGCCGGTGAGGCGCTGATAGTTGCGGTCGCCCCCGCATCCGGGGCAGAAGAACTCGCCGTCACCGACGGCGGTCCACGCGGTGCGGGTGCCTAGGATGCGGGTCATGTGACCAACACGGACAACACGACCTTTTCGTCCCCATCCTGGCAGCACGTCGCACCTCCGTAACCCCGCGGCAACATCGCCGCGTTGGCGTGATGTTAGCCACATTGTCGATGCGGAGTCAGTACCTCGGGCGAGACCTCTCCGTGACATCTCCGCGGATTGGCCGGTAAACGACGGGGCCCCGCCCGCCTCGAAAGGCGGACGGGGCCACAAAGATGCCGGTCAGGCTCGTCAGCGCGCCGCGCGGTTGACGGCGGAGACGACGGCCTTCAGCGAGGCACGTGTCGTATTCGCGTCGATGCCGATTCCCCACAGAACCTGTCCGTCGATCGCGCATTCGATGTACGAGGCGGCCTGCGCCGAGGCGCCCTCGCTCATCGTGTGCTCCTGGTAGTCAAGGAGGCGGGCGTCGATACCAATACCTTGCAGCGCGTGGAAGAACGCGGAGATCGGACCGTTGCCCGTGCCGACCAGGGTGGTCTCGACGCCGTCGACCTCGGCCTCCACGGTCAGCGTGTCCACGCCGTCCTTGTCGGTCGTGGACTGGCCGTTCTTGACCTGGATACGGCCCCACGGGTTCTCAGGGTTGGGCAGGTACTCGTCCTGGAAGGCCGCCCAGATGTCCTTCGGCGTGACCTCGCCGCCCTCGGCGTCCGTCTTCGCCTGGATGATCTTCGAGAACTCGATCTGCATCCGGCGCGGCAGGTCCAGCTTGTGGTCGTTCTTCAGGACGTACGCGATACCGCCCTTGCCGGACTGCGAGTTGACCCGGATGACGGCCTCGTAGGAGCGGCCGACGTCCTTCGGGTCGATCGGCAGGTACGGGACGGCCCACTCGATGTCGTCGACGGTGACGCCCTTGGCCTTGGCGTCGGCCTCCATCGCGTCGAAGCCCTTCTTGATGGCGTCCTGGTGGGAGCCGGAGAAGGACGTGTAGACCAGGTCGCCCACGTACGGGTGACGGGGGTGGACCTCCATCTGGTTGCAGTACTCGGCGGTGCGGCGGACCTCGTCGATGTTCGAGAAGTCGATCTGCGGGTCGACGCCCTGCGAGAACAGGTTCATGCCCAGGGTGACCAGGTCGACGTTGCCGGTGCGCTCGCCCTGGCCGAACAGGCAGCCCTCGATGCGGTCGGCGCCGGCCATCAGGGCCAGCTCGGCGGCGGCGACGGCCGTACCGCGGTCGTTGTGCGGGTGGACCGACAGGCAGACGTACTCGCGGCGGGACAGGTTGCGCGACATCCACTCGAAGCGGTCCGCGTGCGTGGAGGGCGTCGAACGCTCCACCGTGGCGGGCAGGTTGAGGATGATCTCGCGGCCCGGGCCGGGCTGCCAGACGTCCATGACCGCCTCGCAGACCTCCAGGGCGAAGTCGATCTCGGTGTCGGTGAAGATCTCAGGGCTGTACTGGTAACCGAACGTCGTCCGCTCGTCCAGCAGCTTCTCGGCGTACTCCATGACCAGCCGGGTGCCGTCGACGGCGATCTGCTTGATCTGGTCCTTGGAGCCGCGGAAGACGACCCGGCGGAAGACCGGCGCCGTCGCGTTGTACAGGTGGACGTTCGCGCGCTTGGCGCCGACCAGGGACTCCACGGTCCGCTCGATCAGGTCCTCGCGGGCCTGGGTCAGTACGGAGATCGTGACGTCGTCCGGGATCGCGGTCTCGTCCTCGATGATCGAGCGGACGAAGTCGAAGTCCGTCTGACCGGAGGCGGGGAACCCGACCTCGATCTCCTTGTAGCCCATCTTCACCAGCAGGTCGAACATCTCGCGCTTGCGGGCGGGCGACATGGGGTCGATCAGGGCCTGGTTGCCGTCACGCAGGTCGGTGGAGAGCCAGCGGGGGGCGGCGGTGATCCGCTGCTCCGGCCACGTACGGTCGGCGATGTCGACCTGGTCGTACGGGCGGTACTTGTGGATCGGCATGGACGTCGGCTGCTGGCGGTTCTGGCTGTTCGCCATGATGCGTGGGCTCCTCAGGATGTCCGGAAGGACGGCCGACGGCGCAACGCCAGACTCCGCGGGGAGGGGGTCGGCCTCGACTACAGGCCCTCGCCGCGGCAGCTAAGGAGAAGCAGCCCGAAACGCATGATGCTCAGCAGAGTAGCCGAGCCGCGCTCCCTACGGGGGGCTGTATCAGTATGCGGGACCGCCGGCGCATAGCGGGGCAAAAAGTGCGCTATACCACTTGAGAGCGGACTCCAAGGCTCCTTATCACCGTATTTCACCAATCATGGTTGCAGGTAGTGACAGAGTCATAACCCAGTGCAAGGGTGCCGGGCATGACGACCAACGGGGGCTTCGAGCCCGTCTTCTGCACCATCGTTCCACCGCATGTCCTCGACAAGCTGGCCCAGCACGAGGACCCCGCGCTCGCCGGTCCCGCGCGCCGCACCCTGGAGCGCGACGCCTTCGAGCGCACCCACCGCCGCCTGACCACGGTGATCGGCGCGCCCACCGTGGCCCCGCCGAAGGAGGCCGCCGAGGACAAGCCGCTGCGCACGATCTACGACGCCAAGCACCACCAGGACCTACCGGGCAAGAAGGTCCGCGGCGAGAGCGACAAGCCCGGCAAGGACGCCACCGTCAACCGCGCCTACGCGGGCCTCGGCGCGACCTTCGAGCTGTACCTGAAGGCGTACACCCGCAACTCGATCAACGGCGAGGGCCTGCCGCTGAACGCGACCGTGCACTACGACCGGGACTACAACAACGCGTTCTGGAACGGCGAGCAGATGGTGTTCGGCGACGGGGACGGCGAGATCTTCCTCGACTTCACCATCCCGGTCGACGTCATCGGCCACGAACTCACCCACGGCGTCACGCAGTACACGGCGAACCTCACCTACTTCGGCCAGCCCGGCGCCCTCAACGAGTCGATGTCGGACGTCTTCGGCTCGCTCATCAAGCAGTACACGCTCGGCCAGAGCGCCGCCGAGGCCGACTGGCTGATCGGCGCGGGCCTGCTCGCCCCGCGCGTCACCGGAACGGCGCTGCGCTCCATGAAGGAGCCGGGCACGGCGTACGACGACGACGTGCTCGGCAAGGACCCGCAGCCCGCGACGATGGAGGGGTACGTGAAGACCGGCCGCGACAACGGCGGCGTCCACATCAACTCCGGCATCCCCAACCACGCGTTCTACCTCGTCGCCGACGCGCTCGGCGGCAACGCCTGGGAGCGGGCCGGACAGATCTGGTACGACGTCCTCACCGGCGGCGCGCTCCAGTCCCAGGCGAGCTTCTCGGACTTCGCCAAGCTGACGGTCGCGCAGGCACGCAGCCGGTACGGCGAGGGCGAGGAGCTGCAGAGCGTCCTGAAGGCGTGGGAGCAGGTCGGCGTCCCGTCGGCGTAGCACCGCCGCCCGTCTCGTACTAGACAGGACCCATGCGTATCCAGGTGAGGCGGACAGGCGGGTTCGCGGGTATCGAGCGTCATGCCGAGGTGGAGACCTCGGGACGGCCCGACGCCCATGAGTGGCAGGCCCTGGCCGAGCGGGCGGTAGCCGCCGGCCGGGGCACGCCCCCGGTCGGCGTACCGGACGGCTTCAGCTACCGGATCACCGTCAACGGAAAGACGGTGTACTGCGCGGATCCACGCCTGACGGAGGAGCAGCGCAAGCTGATCTCGAGGGTGCTGAAGGAGGGCGCCTAGGAGCGATACGCGGGGAGAAGCGCCCGTCAGGGGCGCGGGACTGTGTCAATATGCGGCTCCGCCGCGTGGGCGCGACCAGCCACATGCGGCCCGCAGCCGCGGGACAGGAGAACCACCCCTGCGCGTGCGCACCCCCGAGACCCGTAACTCGCACTTCACGCCCGGGCGTTGACTTCTGTTACCGGCGGTACGGATGATCGCGCGCATGGCGACGAACCCCCTCCCGCAGTTCCCGTCCGGCTTCCTCTGGGGCGTGTCCACCTCGGCTCACCAGATCGAGGGGGCCTCGGACGAACGCGAGCCCTCCGTCTGGGATGCCTTCACCGCCCAGGAAGGGCGGGTGAAGGACGGCACCACCGCGGCGGTGGCCTGCGACCACTACCACCGCTACCCCGAGGACGTCGCGCTCCTCGCCGACCTCGGCGTGGACGCCTACCGCTTCTCGATCTCCTGGCCCCGGGTGAACTCCCCCGGCGGCCTCGACTTCTACGACCGGCTGGTGGACGAGCTGTGCGGCGCGGGCATCCGTCCCGTGCCGACGCTCTTCCACTGGGACCTGCCGGTCACGCTCGACTGGCTGGAGCGGGACACGGCCTCCCGTTTCGCAGAGTACGTGAGCGTCGTCGCCGCCCGGCTCGGCGACCGCGTCGGCAAGTGGATCACCCTCAACGAGCCCGCCGAGCACACCCTGCTCGGCCATGCGCTCGGCGCCCACGCCCCCGGCAAGCAGCTGCTCTTCGACGCGCTGCCGGTCGCCCACCACCAACTCCTCGCCCACGGCCTGGCGGTACGGGCCCTGCGCGCCGCCGGGGCGACGGACATCGGGATCGCCAACTCGCACGGGCCGACCTGGCCGGCGTCACAGGAACCGGCGGACCTGGAGGCGGCCGAGTTCTACGACGTCCTGCTGAACCGCCTGTTCGCCGACCCCGTCCTGCTCGGCCAGTACCCGGAGGGCATCGGCGAGTTGATGCCGGGCGACGTCGAGGCCGACCTCAAGGTCATCGGGGAACCGCTGGACTGGTACGGCATCAACTACTACGCGCCGACCCGGGTGGGCGCCCCGCAGGGCTCCGAGATCGAGTTCGGCGGACTCACCCTCCCCGCAGAACTCCCCTTCTCCGTAAGGGAGATCGAGGGGGTGCCGGTCACCGACTTCGGCTGGCCCGTGGTCCCGGAGGGGCTGACGGAACTGCTCACCGGCTTCCGGGGCCGCTACGCCGACCGGCTCCCGCCGATCGTCATCACCGAGAACGGCTGCTCCTACGAGGGCATCGACGACCAGGACCGGATCGCCTACCTGGACGGCCACATCCGCGCGCTGCACCGGGCGTCGGAGGCCGGCGTCGACGTACGCGGCTACTTCGTGTGGTCGCTGCTGGACAACTTCGAGTGGGCGGAGGGATACGCCCGCCGCTTCGGCCTCGTGCACGTGGACTTCGAGCATCCCGACACGCTGGAGCGGACCCCGAAGGCGTCGTACGGCTGGCTGCGGGACGTGCTGCGGGCGCAGAGATGACCGCGACCTCGCGGGAGCCGTCGGCGGCGCCGGGACCGGACGCGCTCGCCGAGCCCGTGGAGCGCGTCGGCCGCGGCTGGACCTCGGCCCTGTCGCTCGCCAACGGGGCGATCTGGGTGGGCTGGTACGGCCCGCTGCAGATCCTGCTCGCCTCCCAGGCCGAGGACTTCGCGCCGGGCACCGGCATGTCCAAGGAGACGATGCTCGCCTGGGTCACCGGCGCGGGCGCGCTCGTCTCCCTGGTCGCCAACCCGGTCTTCGGCGCCCTGTCCGACCGTACGACGGCCCGCCGCGGCCGCCGTACGCCCTGGATCGTGGCCGGGACGGCAAGCGGGGCGCTGGCCCTGCTGCTGCTCGCGGGGGCGGGCGGGGTGTGGACGATGGCGCTGGGCTGGTGCCTGGTCCAGCTGACACTGAACGCCGCCTTCGCCGCGGTCACGGCAGCCGTCCCGGACCGGGTGCCGAGGCTCCAACGAGGCTCCGTGGGCGGCTGGTTGGGGGCCGCGCAGATCCTGGGCGTGGTCGGCGGCACGGGCCTTGCGACCGCGGCCGGGGGCGTCGGGGCGGGCTACGCGGCGTGCGCGGTGTTCACGCTCGTCGGTGTGCTGCCGTACGTGCTGAAGTACGAGGATCTGCGGCTGCCGGTGTCCGCGCGGCCGCCCTGGTCCTGGCGGGACTTCCTCGCCGGTTTCTGGCTGAGCCCCCGCCGCCACCCCGACCTCGGCTGGGCCTGGCTGACCCGCTTCCTGATCAACCTGAGCAACGCGCTCGTGCTGCTCTACCTGCTCTACTACCTGCGGGACCGCCTGCACCACCACGACCCGGAGCAGGGCGTCCTCATCCTCACCGCGGTCAACGGTGTGACGCTCCTCGCGACGGTCGTGGTCGGCGGTGCCTGGTCGGACCGGGTCGGGCGCCGCAAACCGTTCGTGATCTGGTCCGGCGTGCTGATGGCCCTCGCCACGGCCGCCCTCGCCGGGTGGCAGACCTGGGCGGGCGCGCTCGTCGCGGCGGCGGTGCTGGGCGTCGGCTTCGGCGTCTTCACGTCCGTCGACTTCGCCCTGATGACGGACGTCCTGCCGAAGGCCGTGGACCGCGGCAAGGACCTCGGCGTCATCAACGTCGCCAACGCCCTGCCCCAGGTCGCCGCCCCCGCCCTGGCGGCACCGATCGTCACGTATCTGGGCGGCTACCGGGTGCTGTATCTGGTGGCGGCCGTGATCGGGCTGGCGGGGGCCCTGCTGGTGCGGCGGATCAGAGGGGTGGAGTGAGGGCACGGGCTCTCACAGGGCGCCGGCGTCCCGGGCCGCGTAGACGCTGGGGTACAGCGGGCGGTAGCCGAGTTCGCGGCGGATGCGCCCGGTGGAGAAGATCCCGGTCCACGGGTCGGGATCGGTGCGGGTGTACAGGTCGTCGGGGACCTCGACGCCGTTGAGCTGGTGCAGCTCGACCGCCGTGACAGGGGCGTCGTCGGCGATGTTGTAGATCCGTCCGCCGATTCCCGGCGCGTGCAGGATGCGCAGCAGCGCCTGGGCGACGTCCGCGTGATGGCCCATGTGCAGCCGTTGGGCGGCCGCCCAGCTCCGGGCCCACATCAGGGACTGGGCGAGGTGCGGATCGCCCTCTCCATAGACGAAGGGGAGCCGCCCGACGCGCACGTCCAGGCCCTCCAGGGCCAGCAGTTCCCGCTCGGCCGCGACCTTGGACTCGGTGTAGGCGCCCCACATCGTCCCGCCGGGCCGGCTCTCGTCGTCCTCGGTCAGCGGGCGGCCCCGTCCGGCGCCGTACACCAGCCCCGTGCTGAGCTGCACGAACCTCCGCACACCGGCAGCCAGCGCCGCCCGCCCGAGCTCCACGGCCGCGTCCCGGTTGACGGCCCGCGCCTCCTCGTCCGGCACCCCGCGGAAGGCCGCCGCGACGTTCACGACCGCGTCCGCCCCGGCCACCGCTTTGCCGAGCGCCTCCGCGTCCCGCAGATCGCCGACGACGACCTCGGCGCCCAGCTCCGCGAACCGCTCCCCGCGCGCCGCGTCCCGCACCAGCACCCGCACCTGTTCTCCGGGCCGGGACTGCGCCAGCAGCCTCGGTACGAAGCGGCGGCCGACCTGTCCCGTCGTACCCGTCACCAGTGTCAGCATGATCTGTTCCCCTGTTCCTCTCGGTCCGGTGCCACCACTCTCGGACCGAGCGGGGGCGACCGGGAGAGACCCGTCGATCAGGGGACCGGCAGTCCCTGGATAACGCGGGCCGGTTGCCGCAGCCTGGAGGGGTGAACCGAGCCGAACTCGCCGACTTCCTGCGCCGTGGCCGTGCCCGCCTGGACCCCTCCGACGTGGGGTTGGCGCCCGGCGCCCGGCGCCGCACGCCCGGCCTGCGCCGCGAGGAGGTGGCGCAGCTGGCCGGCATGTCCGTGGACTACTACACCCGCCTGGAACAGTCCCGTGGCCCGCGCCCGTCCCGCCAGATGCTGACGGCGCTGGCCCGCGCCCTGCGCCTGACGGACGACGAACTGGACCATCTGTTCCACTTGGCGGGCGAGGAGCCACCGCGCCGCGGGAGCACGTCCGCGCATGTGCGCCCCGGTCTGCTGCTGGTCCTGGACCGGCTGCACGACACCCCGGCGATGGTGGTGAGCGACTGCGGTGACGTACTGGCGCAGAACGCGATGTCGAGGGCGCTGAGCGGGGACGTGTCCGCCCGTCCGCCACGGGAGCGCAACCTGGTCCGCCGCTTCTTCCTGGACCCGGCCGCGCGTGACCTCATCCCGCCGGAGGACTTCCCGGCGCACGCGCGCGCCCATGCCGCGAACCTGCGGGCGGTGGCGGCGGCCCGCCCCGACGACCCGGAGCCGGCCGCACTCGTGGCCGAACTACGCGCGGGAAGCGAGGAGTTCGCGCGCCTGTGGGACGACCACGAGGTGGCGGTGCGCCGCGCGTCGACGAAGCGCTTCCAGCACCCCCTGGTCGGCCTGCTGGAGCTGGACTGCGAGGTCCTGCTCAGCGACGAGCACCACCAGCTGCTGATCATCCACACGGCCCGCCCGGGCACCGAGTCGTACGAACGCCTGCAACTGCTCCGGGTGGTGGGCCTGCAGGACCTGACACCGAGCGAAAGCAGCCGGGGCTGAGCGCCCGCCCCCGAGGGGTGCCTAGAACCCCAGCTTCCGCAACTGCCGGGGATCCCGCTGCCAGTCCTTCGCGACCTTCACATGAAGATCCAGGAAGACCGGCGTGCCCAGCAACGCCTCGATCTGTTTGCGGGACTTGATGCCGACGTCCTTCAGGCGCTTGCCCTTGGGGCCGATGATGATGCCCTTCTGGCTGGGCCGCTCGATGTAGACGAACGCGTGGATGTCGAGCAGCGGCCGGTCCGCGGGCCGGTCCTCGCGGGGCAGCATCTCCTCGACGACCACGGCGATGGAGTGCGGCAGCTCGTCCCGCACGCCCTCCAGCGCGGCCTCGCGGATGAGCTCCGCGATCATGACCTGCTCGGGCTCGTCGGTGAGGTCACCCTCGGGATAGAGCGCCGGCCCCTCCGGGAGCAACGGCACGATCAGGTCCGCGAGCAGGCCGATCTGCTGGTCGCCGACCGCCGACACGGGCACGATCTCCGCCCACTCGAACCCCAGCTCCTTGCCGAGCTGGTCGATCGCGATGAGCTGCTCGGCGAGCGCCTTGCTCTCGACGAGGTCGGTCTTAGTGACGATCGCGATCTTCGGCGTCTTCTTGATCGACGCCAGCTCCTTCGCGATGAACCGGTCACCGGGACCGAGCTTCTCGTTCGCGGGCAGGCAGAACCCGATGACGTCGACCTCGGCCCAGGTGGTCCGCACGATGTCGTTGAGCCGCTGACCGAGCAGCGTGCGCGGCTTGTGCAGCCCGGGGGTGTCGACCAGGATCAGCTGGGCGTCGGGCCGGTGCACGATGCCCCGCACGGTGTGCCGCGTGGTCTGCGGCTGGTCCGCGGTGATCGCGACCTTCTGCCCGACCAGAGCGTTCGTGAGGGTGGACTTGCCCGCGTTGGGGCGGCCCACGAAGCAGGCGAAGCCGGCGCGATGGGGAGCTCCGGAGGGCTCCGACGGCTCGGATGACGGGGTACGAACGCTCATGGCGCCCATTGTCCCTGATCCACAGGCACCCGCCGCACGCCGAGGCCCCGTACGGGCACCCGACCGTGCCCGGTGAGCTTCCGGAAACCCCCGCGCAACACGAAACACGCCCGAAACGCGCCCGTGCACAGCCGGAAACGCGCACCGGTGACCCTCTGACGAGCCCCCACACCGTTGGAGACAACCGTGCCCCTCGCCGCCGCGCACCTGGACACCGGTGACACCGCCTGGCTGCTCACCGCCACCGCGCTCGTCCTGTTGATGACCCCGGGCCTCGCCCTCTTCTACGGCGGCATGGTCCGCACGAAGAGCGTCCTCAACATGCTGATGATGAGCTTCGTGTCGATCGCGCTGGTCACGGTGGTGTGGCTGCTCGCCGGCTACTCCCTCGCGTTCGGCGACGACGCGTTCGGCGGGCTGATCGGCGGCCTCGGCCACGCCGGAATGGCGGGCCTCGGCCCGGACAGCGTCCACGGCACGGTCCCCACGCTCCTGTTCGCCACCTTCCAGCTGACCTTCGCGATCATCACGGCCGCGTTGATCAGCGGCGCGATCGCCGACCGGGCGAAGTTCGGGGCGTGGCTGGTCTTCGTGCCGCTCTGGGCGCTGCTCGTATACGTTCCCGTCGCGCACTGGGTGTGGGGCCCCGGTGGCTGGATCCTGGAGAAGCTCGGCGGGCTGGACTTCGCGGGCGGCCTGCCGGTCGAAATCACCTCGGGCGCCTCCGGACTGGCGTTGTGCCTGGTCCTGGGCCCGCGGCTGGGCTTCAAGAAGGACGCCATGCGCCCGCACAACCTACCGATGGTGATGCTGGGCGCGGGCCTGCTGTGGTTCGGCTGGTTCGGCTTCAACGCGGGCTCGGCCCTGGGCGCCAACGGCCTGGCCGCGGCCGCCTTCCTCAACACGCTCGCCGCCGGCTGCACCGGCCTGCTCGGCTGGCTCTTCGTGGAGCAGCGGCGCGACGGCCACCCGACGACCCTGGGCGCCGCCTCCGGCGCGGTCGCGGGCCTGGTCGCCATCACCCCGTCCTGCGGCTCGGTCTCCCTCGTCGGGGCGCTGGTCGTCGGCCTCGCCGCCGGCGTGGTCTGCTCGTACGCCGTGAGCTGGAAGTTCAGGCTGAACTACGACGACTCGCTGGACGTCGTCGGCGTCCACCTGGTCGGCGGAATCATCGGCACGCTCCTGATCGGCCTGTTCGCGACCGCCGAGATGACCGGCGGCGCGGAGGGACTGTTCTACGGCGGCGGGCTCGGCCAGCTCGGCAAGCAGCTGGTCGCCGTCCTGGCCGTCGGGGCGTACGCCTTCACCGTCACGTACGGCATCGGGAAACTGCTCGACAAGGTCATGGGCCTGCGGGCGGACGCGGACCACGAGCACACGGGTCTGGACCTTACGGTGCACGCCGAGACGGCTTACGATCACGGGGTCCTGGGCCATGGCGCCCCGGTCTCCGCGTCCGCCACCGCCACTCAGAAGGTCAAGACCCAGGCATGAAGCTCATCACCGCGATCGTCAAGCCGTACCGCCTCGACGAGGTCAAGAACGCGCTCCAGGAAATCGGGGTGCACGGCCTGACCGTGACCGAGGCCAGCGGGTACGGGCGTCAGCGCGGCCACACCGAGGTGTACCGCGGCGCCGAGTACCAGGTCGACCTCGTGCCCAAGGTCCGCATCGAGGTCGTCGTCGACGACGCCGACTCGGACACCGTCATCGACGCGATCGTCAAGGCCGCGCGGACGGGGAAGATCGGCGACGGGAAGGTGTGGGCGCTGCCGGTGGAGACCGTGGTGCGGGTACGCACCGGGGAGCGCGGCCCCGACGCCCTCTGAGGGCGAGGACCGCGCTCGACGGGCGCGCTGCTCAGTCGAACACGAACGGTCCCGGGGCCTGCGGCCCGGTCGCCGTACAGGTGATGGTGAAGCCGAGGACGGTCATCTGCAGTGAACCGCCGTAGGCCTCCAGGCTGTCCCCGGAGGCCACGGTGCCGTCGAGCGGTCCGACCGTGACGCTGTCACCGGCCGCCATGGCCGGGTTCTTCGTGCCGCTGAAGGCGGTGGTGCCACCGCTCGCCTTCACCAGCGTGAGGGTGGAGCTGATCGAGTCCTGCGCCAGGGCGATGGGCGCGGTGATCGCGGACGACGTGACCGTGACGGTGGCCGCGGTGCCGTCCTGGGTGGCGGTGAGTGTGGCCTCGCCGCCGCCGAAGCTTCCGCAGTCGGCGGTGATCGTCGCCGTCTGTGGGGTGACGGCGACGGCGGTGGGCGCGAGCGCGAGCCCGGAGACCGCGAGGGTCCCGATCAGCACGGCCGCACCTGTTCCGATTCGCTTGCCTCTCATGGGGTGAGGCTCCCTTCCCGTATCTGGGAACTGCCATGTGGGGATGGACGGGAGATACACACCGACGAACCCCGCGTGGCAGGTGGGTGCGAACACACTGCCCGACACGGAATCTGACGGTCCGTCGGAACTTGCGGTTCCATTGACACGCGAGAGCCGCAAAACAACAAGGTTGAATTCCGGCCGACCATTCGAGGACGAGCGAGGTCTTTCAGCCCGTCCGTCGTTTGAGGACGAGCGCGAAGCGCGACAGGGGGGAAAGGGGGCGAAGCCCCCAGAACAACGGGAAGGGAAGGGGCGGAGGGGGCGAAAAACTCAGCCCGCGGCGACCGTCACCCGCACCGCCCCGTCGGGCCCGGCGACAAGCACCGGCGTCCCGACCCCGCCAAGGTCCCGCACAGCGGCAAGATCCTCCACGGAGACACCCTCCGCCCCGGTCACCACAGCCGCCGCCTCAAGCGACTTCGCCCCCGAAGCCACCGCCATGGCAACAGCCGTCCGCAACGCACTCAGTTGCAACGACTCCAGCGAAACCGTCCCGGCGACATACGTACGCCCCGTCTCATCGCGTACGGCCGCCCCCTCGGGCACCCCGTTGCGGGCCCGCGCGGAACGGGCCAGGGTCACGATCTTGCGGTCCTCGGGGTCGAGCGCGCTGCTGTCGGTCATGCCCAGAGCATAGTCAGGGCCGGTCGAGGCGGAGGCGCTGAGCCCTCGGCAGACCGGCGACGACCAGGTCGTAGGAGTCCTCGACGAGCTCCCGGACCACCCGGTCCGGGAGTTCGCCGTCGACCCTCACCGTGTTCCAGTGCCGCTTGTTCATGTGGTACCCGGGGATGATCAGCCCCGGGTACTCCTCGCGGAGCCTGACCGCGTCCTCCGGATCGCACTTCAGGTTGACCGTGAGCGGGCGCGCGTCCAGCGTGGTGAGCGCGAAGAGCTTGCCCAGGACCTTGAAGACCGAGACCTCCGGCCGGAAGGGGAAGTCCTCGACGGTCTCGTTGAAGGACAGGCAGAACGTGCGCAGCTCCTGCGGGGTCACTCCGGCTTCTCCTCCTCGGGCGGCTCCACCGGGCCCAGCGGCTCGACGAGCACGGTCACGATCTTGTTCCGGCGGCCGGCCGCGGTCTCCGCCGTCAGCCGCAGCTCCTGCCCGTCGGGCAGTTCGACCAGCGCGGAGGCTCCGGCGATCGGGACGCGTCCGAGGGCCTTGGCGAGCAGTCCGCCGACGGTCTCCACGTCCTCGTCGTCGTACGCCTCGAAGCCGTACAGCTCGCCGAGGTCGCCGATGTCGAGGCGGGCGGTCACCCGGTAGCGGTTGTCGCCGAGGTCGGCGACCGGCGGGAGTTCGCGGTCGTACTCGTCGGTGATCTCGCCGACGATCTCCTCGAGGATGTCCTCGATGGTGACGATGCCGGCCGTGCCGCCGTACTCGTCGATGACGACGGCGACGTGGTTGCGGTCCTGCTGCATCTCGCGCAGCAGGTCGCCGGCGTTCTTCGTGTCGGGCACGAAGGCGGCGGGCCGCATGGCCGTCGACACCAGCTCGCTCTCGGCGTCCCGGCTGATGTGCGTCTTGCGGGCCAGGTCCTTCAGATAGACGATCCCGACGACGTCGTCCTCGTTCTCCCCGGTGACGGGGATGCGGGAGAAGCCCGACCTGAGCGCGAGCGTCAGCGCCTGCCTGATGGTCTTGAACCGCTCGATGACGATGAGGTCGGTACGCGGGACCATCACCTCGCGTACGAGGGTGTCGCCCAGCTCGAAGACGGAGTGCACCATGCGGCGCTCCTCGTCCTCGATGAGGGACTCCTTCTCGGCGAGGTCGACCAGCGCGCGCAGCTCGGCCTCGGAGGCGAAGGGGCCGCGGCGGAAGCCCTTGCCGGGGGTGAGCGCGTTGCCGATGAGGATCAGCAGGGGCGGGATCGGGCCCATCACGCGCGCGAGCGGCAGCAGGACGTACGCGGCCGCCGTCGCCGTGTTCATCGGGTGCTGGCGGCCGATGGTGCGCGGGGAGACGCCGACGGCGACGTACGAGACGAGGACCATCACGCCGATGGCGACCGCGAGGGCCTGCCAGGTCCGGTCGAACTCCTGCAGGCACTCGTAGGTGACGAGCGCGGCGGCCGCCATCTCGCAGGCGACGCGCACCAGCAGCGCCACGTTCAGATAGCGGGTCGGGTCGGCGGCGACCTGGGCGAGCTTCGCGCTGCCGCGCCGCCCGGACCGCACGGCCTCCTCGGCCCGGAAGCTGGAGACGCGCGCGAGGCCCGCCTCCGCGCAGGCGGCGAGCCAGGCGACGACGACCAGTGCTATGGCACCTACGACGATCTGGGCGCTCATGACACGGTCGGCGCCGGGGACGGGCCGGTGAGGCCCTTCTCCGCGCGCCAGCCGTCCACGATGGCGGCCTGCAGGCCGAACATCTCGGCCTTCTCGTCGGGCTCCTCGTGGTCGTAGCCGAGGAGGTGCAGCACTCCGTGGACGGTGAGGAGCTGGAGCTCCTCGTCCATGGAGTGCTGCGTCTCGGCGTCCTTGCCCTGCTGCTCGGCGACCTCCGGGCAGA
>NZ_JBMNDS010000074.1:0-52147 GCF_052543295.1 Streptomyces sp. SAS_270 | reverse complement strand
GTGAAGGAAAAGCGGACAGGTCCGCTTTCCCGTCACGGGCAACCACCTTCGCCGTGACCGCGTCGGCCGGCAGCCTGCCCGCGGTGAGCGACTGGTCGTCGCCCAGGCCCGGATAGAGCACCGAGTTGTTCCAGTGGACCGCCGGCAGGCCGTTGGTGCTCTGCAGCACCGCCACCGCGCTCTGATAGGTCCAGGTGCCGCCCGCCACTCGGGCCGTGACCTCGAAGGTGACCTTGGCGGCGCCCGGTGTCACCGTCGACGAACCCGCCGAGGCGATGTGCTGGAAGGTCAGCGCCTTCAGGTGCAGGCCCTCCGCGTAGTGCCGCATCTCCGAGGCGGCCGTGTCCGCTGAGTCGGTGGCGCCCGCCGCCGCGTCGAGATGTTGCTTGGACCAGCTGTCGAGAAAGGTTCGGGTCAGCTTGACGGCCTTGGCGTCCGACGGGGGCTCGCTCGATGCCGTCGCGGGGTCGAAACTGCGCGCCGCCTTGGGCTCACTGCTGTCCGTCGTCCCGTTGGACAACGCCTGCACGACGCTGTAGGCGCCGATTCCCCCGACGACGAGCAGCGCCGTACTCGTACCGGCTATGCCGATCTTCACAGCTCTGTTCATGCAGTGGATCGTATGTTTGTTTGCACTGTGCAGGTGTCGGCTGCACATGGATCGTTACCGAACTGCCAAGGTGAGTTGGGAGCGAAGGACCAAGGGTCCCACGGACGCCGTACGGCCGCCCCACCGACCTGCTGTGGGCGCTCCATATCGATCCCGCGAACCGGCCCGCCGACAGTCCAGACATCGCCCTGTACCACCCGACGTTCCTGTGCGAGTCGCTGTGGGACCTCGGCGTGATGGTGCTGCTGCTGTTGCTCGACGCCCGTCACCACCAGCGACTGCGCCGCGGTCGGCTGTTCGCCTGTCGTGATGGAGACCACGAAGGCATCGCCACTCGCGCCCGAGCGGCCGCATCCGGGAAGGCATATGGGTCCACTGCTGCCCGCCCGACTGCGCTCCCTGACCCGCCCCCGACTGTAGGTGAGCCTTTCCCACCGACAGCGGCGGCGCCGGGTCTTGGGAGGCCGCCCGGGCCGTTCCCTTCGTACGCCTTGGCACCGGCCTCTGCTCCCGGCCGACGTGCCCCGGAGCCGCAGTAACACATGGTGCAATTGGCGACGCACTGCGCCCGGAGCGAAAACACCCCGAAGGACTGGCGATCACATTTTGCACTGTGCAACAATTGCATCTGGGAGACCGATTCGTCGGTTGAGGGTGGCCCAGCGCCCAGGAGTGACCGGCAGAATATCGCGGGTCCGGGCCGCATCGGCCGCCGGCAGGTCGCCCACCACCTGGGCCTCGGCGATGCGCCACGCTCCGGCCCTCTTCCGCCGGTCCGCGCGGCCAGCAGCGGCCCGCAGTTGTATGCCGGTCGAGGAGGAGAGAAGCCGTGGTCGCTGAAGGCCCAGGCCAGGGCGGAACACCGGGCGACGGGGACGGTGTTCCGCCCACCCCAGACGCCGTATGGCGAAAGTTCCTCCAAGACACCGAGCATGCGATCCGGGCTTCGGCACCTAGGGAGCTCTCCGCGCGGGAGCGGGCGGCCGGGATCCGCCCTCGTCCAGCTGACCCGGAGGGTGAGCGGCAGGGGCACCCAGGGGACATGCGCGAGATCGGATCCGCCCCGTTGGAAGCGGTGGGCGAGTTGTGGGAGTTGGAGGACCGGCCACCCGGTCCGGCTTGGCGGGACATGGACAGCCGGGCCAGACGCCGACGCGCGGGCCGCGTCCTGGGTATGGCCGCCGCGGTCATCCTGGCCGTGGGTGCCCTGTCCCGGCTGCCCACGGGCTCCGGCTACCCTGACGGCACGTCCGGCGACGGTACCTCGCAGCAGTCCGAAGACGTGGTGCCCGACGGAGTGCCCACCCTCCCGTCCGCAACGGCCTACACGGGCACGCTCCCACCGACCCCCCGTACCAGGTGAGACACCCGGGAGCAAAGGTCCCGCCCCCGTAGAGTTCGGCCACGAGCAGGTCGAGCAGGGTTTCGTGTTCGTCCGCCGTGGCCCCGGTCAGCGGCCGCTCGTTGTAGCCGGGTTGCTGCAGCAGGTACGGGTAGAGGCGGCGCAGATGGACCCGGGTATTCCGGAGTCGACTGACCTCGGAGGCGAAACCGAGCATGGCACGCATCATCGCCATGGGGACCAGCTCGGCTTCCGTGAGCTGCGGCGCTGTCCCTACGGTCGGCCCGCACGGAGTCAAGTCCGGCCGCTCCTTCGGCAGACCCATCCGCGTCCTCAAGCGCAGGCTCTCCGATGTCGTCTACCGGGCCCTTCTCCGCGACGCTCACCCTGTGAGGAGTCACCGAACCAACTCTCAGCAGTCGCTTGACATAGAGCAAGCGGACGTGGCCTCGAAGTCTTGGAGGACCCTCGATCATGCCAGTCGATAGACAGCCTGGTCCTGATCCGGCCTCACGATCAGGCCGTCATCGGCGAGGTCCCGGAGATGGCGTCGAGCCTCCTTTCCTGCGGCCTCATCACTTGCCGGCACGTAGCCGGCAACGCGCAGGGCCAGTACGGCACGCTGGGTGTCCCAGATCCCACCCAACGCCTGGATCACTGCGGCGAGGGCCTGCTTGTGGGTGAACAGCTTCTCAGTCATCGCAACCTCCCTTTTCATACCGCCAGAGCGCGGCACACGTAGCGACAGCGCCACGAACCTGCCGCGCGTCATATGACCCCAGGTATCCACGCTGAGACTGCCGGCCGGCCCGACGGTTCGCGCTCCTGAACGCTCATTTGCCGCCGGACACAGGGCCATTACCGGCGACTCAGGCCATGACTACTGTGTCGATATTTGTCCAGCTGTCTGACGGAGCGCGTCACCGACCGCCTGGTAGGAGTCGATTCGGTGCTGTGCGCGGCGCGCGCGTTCCTCTGGGTCTCGTACAAAGAGCGCCTGTTGCCCGGGGTGGTAAGTGCTCACGACCTTCAGAGTCCGGTCACGGACAGCATCGGGGTGTGCCTTGAGCAGGCGGCGCCACACGTCCTGGGCTTCCTTGCCTTGGAGGAGCACGACCTCTGTCTTCGGCATCACCCCCAGCAGCTGTTTCAGGACCCCGGCGCCAGCCTGGAGTTCCGCCGCCTTCGGTGAGCGGTTGATGTACCAGGGGTAGGCGTTCCAGGGAGTGATGTCATGCGGCGCTACGCCGGCCTTCTCAAAGATCTGGGCCTGAAGTTCCGCCGTCGGATCGTCGTTCTCCACACACAGGAATCCGGAGCCGGCGCCTTCCAGCGTTTTCGGACCGGGGTCTCGCAGGATGGACAAGACGCGCGCACCGGCTCCTCCGTGCCAGGGGGCGACATGCGGCATCCAGCCGCGTCCCTCCGGTTCACGCAAGGCGTCGACCATCTCGTTGATCGGACGGACATGGGAAGCGTAGCGCCCCTGCTCCTGCTCAACCCGAAAAGCCTCGTCGCGCATACGTCTTGCCACACTTCCTCCAACGCCGGTCGCATCAAGTACGGGGACACTATCGGGCACGTCTGACACTGATCGATCGGACCTGCCACAGGCAGGCAAAACGACGCATCCGAGGAGGCCGCTGCCCGGGAAACGCACCGCGTCGACCCCGGTCAATGTGTCGTGCAGGATCACGCCGGTGGCCTGCGGCAGCAGCTTCGGCTCCGTGCCAAGCAGCCGGAAACGCACCAGAACGGTGACCAGGAGGGGCAGTACGACACCGAAGACAAAGCCGAGCAGAACCTCCAGCGCGATCTTCCCAGGCGACGCCTTCCATGTCGGCGGCCGTCAGGCGGCGGCGATCAGCAGGAAAACGACCGGCAGGGCGAAGCCGTCGTTGACGCTGCTCTCCACGTTCAGCAACTGCCGCAACTGTGCCGGACCCTCACTGCGGCCCACGATCGCCCAGGCGAAGTGAGTGGCCAGCGCCATGAAGACTAACGCAATCGGTATGCCGCGGCCCAGGGCTCAGGCCGGGTTCCCCGACTGGCACGCGGCTTCGGCAACGAGACGTGCAAGGAAGCGGATGCGGCGCGGCGACCTGATGGCATACGTCGTCATCAACGCCCTTCTCGTCACGGTCTGGGCGATCAGAGGTCTCGGCTGCTTCTGGCCGGGCTGGGTCCTGGGCGTGTGGAGTTTGTTGCCCCGGGCGTCGAGGGTTCGGGTGGCGTCGCACGGGTGCGCGACGGCATCGTAAAGGTGGCAGTGGTGCATGCCATGGCGCTGGCGTCCGTCGGCTACTGGGAGGTGGCGGTGAGCAGCTCGGAGCTGTTGCCGAAGGCGGCGACGTGGCTGGCCTCGCCATAACCCGGCTGCCCCTTGTCGGCTGCTTGCCGAAGTACCTGCGAATGGCTCATGTGTACGTCGCCAGAAGGGAGTTGTACGCTGCAAAGGTGGAGGGGGACACATATCGCTTCGGGGAGTACGAGCTGGACATGGCTCGGCACCAGCTCCGCAGGGCCGGCGAGTCGGTCCACGTCGAGCCCCGGGCGCTGGATCTGCTGCGTCACCTGGTCGAGCACCGGGACCGGGTGGTACCGAAGAGCGAACTGCTCGACGAAGTGTGGGGGGACCGCTTTGTCAGCGAAGCCGCGCTCACCACGGCGCTACGGACCGTACGTCTGGCGGTGGGCGACACCGGCAGCAGACAGCAACTGATCCGCACCGTGCACCGGCGCGGATACCAGTTCGTGGCTGCGGCGACGGTCATCGGGGCGGGTAGGTCCGTCGGCCCCGGCCTGGATGCCGGTATGAAGCCGGCAGCGGTCGGCGGACCGCTCGGTGCCGACCGTCAGACCATCCGGTTCTGCCAGGCCGGTGACGGCATCCGTATCGCCTATGCCTCCGTCGGCTCGGGCCCGCCACTGCTCAAGGCGGCCAACTGGATGACGCATCTCGACCTTGAGTGGACGACCCCGGTGTGGGCGCACTGGCTGAGCGGCCTCGCCCGGAACCGCCAGCTGATCCGCTATGACGAGCGGGGCTGCGGCCTCTCGGATTGGACAGTGCCCGGCTTCACGTTTGACGACTGGGTCGACGATCTCGATACCGTCGTCGAGGCTGCGGGACTTGACCGCTTCCCACTGCTCGGAGTGTCGCAGGGCGGTGCGGTGGCGATGGCCTATGCCGTACGCCGTCCAGAGCGGGTCAGTCGGCTCATCCTCGCCGGGGCCTACGCCCAAGGACGGCAGGTGCGAGCCCGGAATGATTTTGAGCGCGAGGAGGCAACCCTGGACCTGGATCTGGCCCGGGTGGGATGGAAAGACCAGGACCCCGGATTCCTGCGGGTCTTCGCCTCCCAGTTCCTGCCTGAGGGCACTCCGGAGGACTGGGACGAGTTCACAGTCTTCCTGCGGCAGACGACCTCGCCGGCCAACGGGGTCCGTTTCCTGGAGGAGTTCGCCCGCATCGACGTCTCCGACATCGCCCACCGGGTCGAGTGCCCAACGCTGATCATCCACTCGCGCGACGACGAACGGGTACCGGTCTCGCAGGCCAATGAGCTGGCCGCGCTCATCCCCGACAGCCGACTGGTCCTGCTCAAGAGCCGCAATCATCTGTTCACCGCGTTCGAACCGGCCTGGGACGAGTTTCTGTCCCACATCGATGCTTTCCTGTCCGAGTGACCTCAGCCGTCGGCGGCTTCGGGCCGCCGGAGCAGGCAGTCGACTGCCTGCGCGCTGGGGCGACGAGCGCGTGGGTCCCTGTCGTGAGCGGGGGCGACCCGCCGCGGCCCGGATGACCCCGGGCGGGGACGCCAGTGGCTCTGAAGTGACGGCGGGCTCCGCGTCTTCCGGGGCGCCCACGGCGAAGCCACCGCTAGAAGGCACCGCTAAACAGGACTGGATCGCATCCCTTCCGCGTGCTCGCCGGGTACGGTCCTGGGGCTGATCGCACTCGGCCGGTTGGTGCCGATGAGGCGTCGCCTCCCCATTGCGCGACGAGCTCCGTGTCCTGGCCGCCCCGAACCAGCGCATCGAAGCGCTTTCAGACGGACGCCGTGACACCCGAGGAGAGCGTCGCCTCCAACCGCTCTCACACCTCGCCATCGCCGGCGTCGACGACCACGCCCGAGCCGATATCCCGTAAGTCGTCCCACGGACCCGGCTGCCCGACCCGGCCCGCCGTCTGAGGATTGCGCCCTCAGCCTCCCCTCAGAAGAGCCTCAGAGTTCCACCAAGCTTTGGCCTGGTGGCGGGCGTGATGCTGGAGCGGTGCCGGGCCGGGGAGCAGTCACACGGACATCACCCCGGCCCGGAGATCACCTCACAGACACGAGAGAGAAGGACGACGATGCGAGTCGACAACACCAGGACGTCCGGCCTGATCCGGACTCGGCGGGGGCTGGCGCTGCTGATCGCCTCGGGGGCCGGGCTGGGCTCCCTGCTGCTCGGAGCGATTCCCGCGCAGGCCAACGACACCACCAAGACGGTCTCGGCGGACGGCCAGTCGGTCACGTTCGCCACGAACCACACCAGCCGGGGTGTCAGCGGCGGCGTCACCTTGGTGGTGAACTCGTCCGGCAACTGGTCGATCACGGGAAGCGGGCACAACTCGCACCTCCTCGTCCGCACCTTCCACTGGAAGTGCGACCTGACCTGGGACGCCTCGGCCGTCTCGCACGCGACCGCCAAGAAGGCCGTACCTGGCAACACGACCCGCACCATCAGCTCGGCGGCGTACGACCCGAACATCCAGGCTGGCTTCGCCGACATCGCCGATCACGGGAGGGCCGACTGCGACATCGTCATCGGCTAGCCGAGGCGAGGTCCGGCCTCCTGCGGGAGGCCACTGAATACCTTGTGGAGGGGCTGTCCGGCCATGGGGCCGGGCAGCCCCTTGCCGGGTCCGTCCGCGCAGGTTGCCGAGAGCCTGCCTGCCGGGCTATTCGGCGAGGAAGTTGTCGAGGTGGGAGAGGAAGGTCGGCCAGGCGGGATCGTCAGCGGTGAACAGGTGGTTACGGCTTTCGAGCAGGACCAGCCGGCTGTCGGGGATGAGCATGGCCAATTCCAGGGCCTGCGAGACGGGGATGCGCGCGTCGTCTCGGCAGTGGACAATCAGCGTGGGGCAGGTCACCTGGTGAGCGATGCCGGAGACGTCGATCCGGGCGAACTCCTCCAGGAACCGCAGGCCGTTGGCGGCTGAGGTCGTCTGCCGTTGATATGCGGCGAAGGCGTCCCACTCGGCAGGCGTGGCGTCG
Organism: Streptomyces sp. SAS_270; assembly: GCF_052543295.1. Classification (NCBI taxonomy): domain Bacteria; kingdom Bacillati; phylum Actinomycetota; class Actinomycetes; order Kitasatosporales; family Streptomycetaceae; genus Streptomyces; species Streptomyces sp. SAS_270. Next base: position 44,931 of record NZ_JBMNDS010000074.1, on the reverse strand, counting down.
GCTAGGAACTGGGAGGCGACGTAGCGCAGGAAGCTGCTGTCCTGCGAGCGCCATCCGACGCGGGCGATGTTCAGGTCCACCTCCGCAGCATCGCGCTCGTCGTCACTGCCGGCACGGATCAACTGGCCCCGGGCATAGGCCGAGGTGAGGACCAGCCGACTGACCCGCTCAGGACGAAGCGCGGCATAGGCGACCGCCACCGCACCCCCCTGCGACACCCCGAGCAGAGGGAAACGGTCAAGGCCGACGGCATCGGCCACGGAGTCAAGGTCGGCGACCAGGTCGTCGAGGGCGAAGCTGCCCATGTCCCATGCCGAAAGACCGCAGCCCCGCTCGTCGTAGCGGATCAACTGCCGGCCACGGGTGAGCCCGTCGAACCAGTGGGCCCACATAGGGGTAGTCCGGTCGAGATCGAGGTGGGTCAGCCAGTTGGCAGTCTTCACCAGGGGCGGACCCTCGCCGGTGACCGCGTAGGCGATACGGGTGCCGTCGACGGACCGGCAGAACCGTATGACCTCGTGGTCCGCCTCCGACACCGCGCCCGTGACGCGGACGGTGGGCGAGGCTTGTACAGAGGTCGAGGCCGCCTTCATGCGCGCGACGAACTGGAAGCCGCGCCCCCGCACGGTGCGGATGGACTGTTGTCGGGTGCCGCTGTCCCCGATCGCGAGGCGGGCGGCACGTAACCAGGCGGCAAATGCGGCGTCGCTGACCGCGCGACCGCGTCCCACCGTACCCACGAGCTCCGCCGTGGGCACGGGGCGGTCGTGGTGCTCGACCAGGTGGCACAGCAGATCCAGGGCTTCAGGTTCGATGTGTACCTGCTGTCCGTCGTGGCTGAGCCGACGACGACCTGTGTCCAGCTCGTACTCCCCGAAGTGGTACATCGCGCCGCTCACAGCGCTGACTGTATAGCGTTTGTTCGAACCGGCGGAGCCATAATGCCCGGCCGGCCAGGTCAGTGAAGGGCCGTCAGTTACTCGGCGTGGACGTGTGGTTGATGCGACGAGCTACGCGGCACATCCCTGGGCCGCCCGCCGTGCTCGCCGAGCGTCCAGGGCGTCGCCGGCCGCGCGCGACCGCGCGGCCGACTGACTGCGACCCTGCCTACGGCACGTGTCGGGCGACCGCGAAACCATCAGTCCAATGCGTCGAGGGCGGCGAGGATGTCGGCCGGTTCGGCGCGGGTGGTGTAGTCGGTGGTGACGAAGGCCCAGCGGATCACGCCGTCGCGGTCGATGACGTAGGTCGCGGGCAGTGGGAGGGTCCGCGGGTGGCCGCCGTTGACGCGCTGGAGATCGAAGCCGAGCTTGTCGTAGACGGCGGCGAGGTCGTCGGGGAGGTCGAAGGCGAGGCCGTACTGCTTGGCGGTATCCGAACCCAGGTCGCTGAGGACGTCGAAGGTGAGGGAGTGCTTCTCGGACAGGGTGAGGGACTCGTCGGGGATCTGCGGGGAGATGGCCACCAGGCGGGCGCCGCGAGCGGCAATGGCCTCGTGGTGCTGCTGGAGGGAGCGCAGGGCGATGTTGCAGTACGGGCACCAGGCACCGCGGTAGAAGGTCAGCACGACCGGGCCGTGGGTGAGTAGGCCGTCCAGGGCCAGGGTCTGCCCGGTCGCGGAGGGGAGGCTGAAGCCCTGGGCCTGCGCGCCCGTGGTCAGGGCGCGATCGGCCTGGCCGGAGTCGGCGAGTTCCTGACCGGCCCGCCGCATGATCGTCCTGATCTCCGCGGGGATCTGCTGCTGGCGTGCTTGGTAGTAGATGCGCAGTTCGGCGTTCAAAGTGGTCGATGCGGCCATGGCGCTGATTCCTCCTGGCTGACGGCTGGAGCGAAGAAACTTGAAATGACCGTTCCAAGATAGGGTCCCGCGGGGCGCCGCACCAGCCGTACGGGAGTATCTTGGAATCCTTATTTCAAGATGGCGGGGTGGAGCATGCCGGACATCAAACACTTCGATCCGGACACCACCCTGGAGACCGTGGTGCGGCTGTTCTGGCGGCAGGGCGTGGCCTCGACCGGCATCCAGGACGTGGTGAGCGCGACCGGGCTCAACCGCTCCAGCCTGTACGGCACGTTCGGCGGCAAGCAGGAGCTCTACCTGGCCGCACTGCGCCGCTACCTGGAGCAGCGGTCCCAGCCGATGTTCCGGCGCCTGGCCGAGGACGAGCGGGGGCTCCCGGCCGTTGCCGAGTTCTTCGACGGCCTGATCGAGGCCCGCTGCTCAGGTGAGTACGCCCGCTGGGGCTGCATGGTCGCCAACGCCCACGCCGGGGCCGAGAACAGCGATCCGGACGTGCGCACCGTCCTGGACCAGCACCACCGAGAGCTGCGCGACGCGATGTACACGGCGCTCGTCACCGCCGAACACGAGGGGCAAATCACCCCCAGCATCGCCCCCGATGTCTCCGCGGATCTGCTGACGCTGCTCGCTTATGGCGTCAACCTGCGCTCCCGAGCCGGTGCCGACGCCGCGACGTTGCGAAAGACTGTGACCGCCGCCCTGGACTCGATCGCCGACAGGGCAGCGGCACGAACGTGAGTGGCTCGGGCTGCCAACGGGATGGAGGGCGACAACGGCCCGCCGCCCTATGCCTGAACCGAAACGCAGTACCCGGCCGACCCGGAATCCCCCGCCAAGGTGCCTGGCACTCCAACAGAACGAGCGGCAGATGAGCGTCACGAGCGTCATTTCAGCATCAAGATGTCGCCCGTTACGCCCACACCACACATAATGCGCACGCACAAAACACCAGGTCAGGATCCCTTCGCGGCCGGTTCAAGCATGGCGACACACTCCACGTGATGCGTCATCGCGAACGGGTCGAGACGACACCGCCGCCCCCCGTCGGCAGCGCGTGATCGAACAAATGCCGATGGTGCCCCGCCGCTCGACGAGGCACCAGCCAAGTACCGCCGACGTCGGACCTCACCCGGCACATAGAGTGACCAGGCGATTTAGCGCCTGAACCTCGTCGGCAAGCCTCTCTGCAGGGCAAGCCCCTGGGGAGAATCTGGGGAGAATTGAGCCCCCTGGGGAGCCCCTGGGGAGAATCGGCCGCGCAAGGCCGCACGAACATGAAAGACCCAGAAAGACACGTCAGTGCAGGTCAGGACGCCTCCCGAGCCCGAACGCCCAGGTCAGCGGGGCGAGGTGGAGGACTTCATGACGTACATGCCGAGATCGTCGGCCTCGACGAGCCCCGGCAGCGAGCCGCCCTCACGCAGCGGCGTGATGTATCTGGTGGCGGCGACCTGTCTCAGCATTCTCCAAGGCCCCATCGTTCATTTGCCTTACGTTCCACGGCACATCCAACGCGATGCAATCCGGAGAAACGTCCGCGATCAGCCCTGAGGGGAATCCGGGGAGTTTCGAGGGGCACAGTCGCCTCCGTACCTCACCAGCAGCCCGTCAACGGCGGTGCGCCCCTTGCTTCCGGCCTCCGGCATGAAGTGAGCATAGTAACCAAGCGTGACAGCAGGGGAGGCACGCCCGAGCGACCGCGCCACACGATTGTCCTGAGCTCGCTCCGGATCTCGATACGTGTCTGGTCCAAGGTCCCTTGATTGCCCTGATCAATGCGTATCGAGCGATAGTTGCGACGTTGACTCCGGTACCGGCAGACGACGGCCGTAGTACGTCATCACAAGATGCTGCACACCCAACGTGACACCCAGGCCGAGCCACAGAGCGTTTCCGTTGAACGGCTCATCAAACGCGGCTTCCGCGACGGCGCCCAGGCCCAGCTTGACGGCGATGGTGGCGAGCCACAGCAGCAGCGTCTCCCGACCGCCCTTGCGGTACAGCCGCCCGTCCCCTTCCCGCCATATCGGCATGGTGCGACCGCGTAGGACGCCGGCCAGGACCGAAACGATCAGCCCGGCGACGAGGAACGCGATTCCGGCCGAGGTCATGCGACTCGGACCCGGTGGAACGCAGCCGCGCACGATGAGGAGGGCGACCCACACATAGGTCAGTGACCGGACCGGCCGCGCGGAGAACTGACTCCACATGATCACGGCAGTGATGCCGATGATTAGCAGCAGACTGTGTGTCACTGATCTGCGGTCCTTCCGGTCAGGCAGGCGAGCGTGGATGACAGGGCGGCACGCGCCGTTCCTATACTCCACGATCACGGGTCTGCACCGGGAGGGGTGCCGCCGACCGGGCTTCTCGCCGGGGCAGTTGGCGCTGGTGTCCTGACCGCCCGACATCACCAACTGGGTTACGGCATTGCCTCCAGCAGGGGCTGGATGTTCAGGTCAGGCCGGAGAGGCGGTGCGGGGCCGGGCACTGACCCAGGACCTGTTCGGGTTCAGGAAGCTGCCGATCTCCAGGTCCGCCAGCGCCAGTTCGTGTTCGAGGGAGTCGTCGTCCACAGGCCTGGTGATGACCGATTGCGACCAATGCGAGCCGTCGATCTCGTAGTCGAGGGTGAAGGCCAGTAGCCCGGACGACGCCTGGCTCAGGTCGCGCATGGTGATCGTGCACCCGGGCGCGACCTCCCGTTTGAACGCCGGCTCGTCGACGTAGCTCCGCTCCGGCGGGTCCCGCTGGATAAGAACCTGTCCCTGGTCCTTCACATGGGCCCGGCAGATTCTGAGAAATGCCCGGGCCAGCTCGATATCCGGGTTCTCGATCAGATGCGACATCAGGAGAACCACGTCGAATCGGCGACCGAGCGCCAGGTCTTGGATCCGGGATTCGACAGTTTCGGCGCCTTTGATGTACGCCAGCATTGCGGGCGATTCGTCGACCGCGACCACTTCGTGACCCATTTCCAGCAGAGGATGGGTTATTCTCCCCGCGCCCGCACCCAGCTCGAGGATGCCGGCGCCCGCCGGAATCGAATCGTGGATCAGGGTCGGGCTCGAGCCGGCCGACAAGCGGGCGTAGAACTCCACCGGAGAGCCGTCGGGTGAGAGGGGAATTCCAGTCTGCGTCACTTTGCCTACCACCTATGACTAGTCCTGTAACTGCCGGCCACAAAGATCATTTACGGGACAGGTTCAGGTAAGGCACTGGATGTTGTTGTGCGGTGAGAAGAGGCCGCAGCAGTCGCCGTCCAGATCCTCGTCGAACACGCCTTCTTCGATGGCCGGGTGCTCGCCGGTCAGATCCTTGAAGTCCTGACTTCTCAGCGGTGGCCGGCCGGCGATCTCGATCACGCAGTCGGACGTGATGAAGTCGACATGCACGTCGCAGGAGTGGACGAGACCTCGCGCCTGATTGCTCTGCCCGAAGCCGATGTGCACGCTCGGGAACCGCTCGTTGAGATGCGAGTTCAGGGAAATGAACCGCTCGATGCCGATGTTGGTGCCGAATCCCAGTTCGCCGACCCGGTCGGCGTTCGGCAACCGCAGGCAGCGTTCGATCAATTTCTTGACCTTGGGACTGTCGCACTGGTAGTCCACCATGATGCCGTTTTCGATCTCGAACACGGCGGGGTGTTCCTGAAGTCGTGCGTCGAGCGTGGTGTACGCGGTCGAATTGAACGCACCGTCCGCGACGAGCGTGCCGCTTATCTGCGCGGGGTAGGTCGCCACCTCGCCTGCGGGCAGGAGCACGAAGGCTCCCTCCCGGTGGAGCCCGCGATTGCTCACCCAGCGGTAGCGCGCGGGATCCAGCACGACATCCAGCTCGGATCCGGAGGACGTTCTGACCTTGAACTGCTCGGCGGACCTGAGATTGTGCAGGAGTCCGGCGTTGATGTTGTTCAAGGTGGCGGGCGACGTCGTCACCGCCTGCTTGAAGAACTCCGCACCGGTCATCACCGTCCGGAAGACTTCGGTCCTCTTTCCGGAGAACGGCTCCAGTGCGTCGCGAATCGAGTCCGACGGCGCGACAATGTCGTATTCGATACAGAGCACGAGAAGCCGGTCGGTGATCTGGTCCAGGCCGAATTTCGCGCTGCTGAGCGACTGCTTGATCGCGGCGGCGGACAGGCCTTCGAGATCCATGAGTATTGCGGGAATGCCGCGAATGTCCAGCTCGGCCGCGACCCAGGCGGCGGGTTCACGTGCGCTGCGCGCGTACAGCAGGAGCACTCGATCCTGATCATTGAGATGCATGTACTGATCGAGCATCAGCGAGACACCGCGCCAGACCTGGTCGTCAGGCCCGCCATGGGCGCGGGAAACATCTTCGGTCAAACCGCTGTTTTCCATAGTATGAGGCATTCCTAGGAAATAGACTCCAGCGCAATACGTAGTAACGGTGCGCGCGAAGGGTTTTCACTCTTCGCGCGCACCGTCGACTCAGGTCAGTCTTCGGTCTCCCACGCGGAGGTGAAGTTGACCGCTTCGCTGTCGCTTCCCGAAAGAATGTCCACCGGAGCTGCAGTAGCGACTGGCCTCTCCTGGATCAGCATGGCGTTCAGCGTTGTTGCCACTTGCGCATTGCGCGCGGCTTCCAAGGTTTCGGTGGTCATCGAAACATCGCCTCCCAGCTGGTTTACTGAACGTGCGAATTCAACAACTGACCAGACGTCAGTCAGCAGAGGGGATCTTCCCCTGTGTCGGATCGCAGTGATGGGTCCGATCGCTGCGATTGATCCCCTGGTGCCTCAATGTAGGTTCTGCCAAGGGGCGGCCGCCAACGATTCGAAGACCGTGGAAGGGTGACCGGCCGCGCAACTCCGGTCGGTCCCACAGTTCATCCGCTGCGGCGTACGCCGGGATCAGGATGCGGGGTCCGGCGAAGCGCGGGCACGAGCACGAGCAGGACAGCGAGTGTCCCGGCGCCGGCGAGGACGAACGTGGCGCGTGCGCCGACCAGGTTCACCGACAGGCCACCGGCGAGATAGGCGAAGCCCGCGCCCAGTTGGGCGGCGGTGCCCAGGGTGCCGAACACGCGGCCGAGCATCGGGCGGGGCACGACGTTCTGGATGACGGTGTCGTAGCCGATGTTCTCCCCGGCGTTCCCCGTACCGGCGAGCAGCTGTGCCACCAGCACGACGGCGAGGGCGGGAGCCAAGCCCGTAAGGACCGTGCCGGCGCCACTCGCGGCGATGGCGACGACCAGCAGAGCCACTGGTGAACGCCCGCGGGCCAACCGTGTGCACGCGACCGACGCCAGCAGCATGCCCAAACCGAACGCGCTGGCGGCGAGGCCGTACCCGGCCGGGCCGCCGCCGAGCTGATCGCCGGCGAGGAACACCAGCGCCACGTTGTCCACGCCGGCGAAGGCGACGATGACGAACAGGGTGAGGATCAGGGTCCTGACCTGCCGGTCCGCCGCGACATGACGAAGACCCGCGGCCGCTTCGGCCCAGACTCCGGTGACCGCGGCGGGATCACGAGTCGGCTCCAGCACCGGAAGTCCGGTGAGCAGCAGTGCTGAGACGGCGAAGGTAGCGGCGTCGGCTGCCAGCGCGGTGTGAATGCCTCCTGGTCCGGCCGCCAGCAGTCCGCCGAGGCCGGGGCCGACGGCGAGTTGCAGGGTGCGGGCGAACCCGAACAGGGCGTTGGCCGGGGCACGATCAGGGGCGTCGACCAGCACCGGCACGAGACTGCGCCCGGCCGGGTTGCGGATGGTGGCCAGCGCCCCGGCGAGCACGACGAGCGGGATCAGGATCATCAGCGGCGGCAGGGTGACGGCGATCAAGCCGATGACGAGCGCCGAGGCAAGTTCGCAGCGCATCATCAGCCGACGGGTCGGGATGCGGTCGGCGAGCACTCCGGCCAGGGGGCCGGCAAGTCTCGGCAGCGCGTTCGCGAGCAGCAGCAGGCTCACCCCGACAGGCCCGTCCTGCCGGGCGGCGAGGACCACGAGCACCGTGGTGGTGATCCCGTCGCCGACGAACGACACCGCCCGCGAAGCACACAGTGCCCGGAAAGCCGGGTTTCCCCGCAGCAGCCGGGTTCGCGGCGGAGGCGCCATCGGTGTCGGCGAAGGTTCGACCATGACCGTCAGGGTGCCGTCCTCGGAGACGGCAGGGCATGGATTCGGCGCATACCGAATCCATGCCTGTCATCGTTGGCGGTATGACGCTGGTGCTGAGGTTCGGGTCGGGTGATGCGGCGCGGTGCCGGTTCGCGGTGTCACCGTTGCAGGAAACGATGTCCGCGCTGCTGGTGCTGAACGCGCCGAGCCGTCACGCCTGGTACTTGCCGTGGCTGCGCGGCATCCAGGACGTCGTCGCCGAGCTCGACCTGGGACTGCTCGGCATCGCGGTGCCGGTGCGCGGGCACGGGCCGGATTTCCTGTGGCCGAGCCCGACCGGCCCGCTCACCACCATCGAGGACGACCTCGCCCGGGTCCAGGCCACCGATCCGGATGTCGTCGCCACGGAGCTCACCGAGCACGCCCGCCGCCTCGACCCCCGGAGCGCGCCCGCGCACCTGTACCGCGCCCTCACCGGGGACCCCGTGGAAGCCCGGGACAAGCTGGTCGCGCACCAGAGCGAGGCCTGGCGGATCCTGATCGCACCGCTGTGGGACCGCATCCGCGGCTTGCTCGACGCGGACATCACCACACGCGCCCGGCAGCTGGCCGACGGCGGTCTGGAGGGGCTGTTCGCCAACCTGCACCGGCGGGCCAAGTGGGAGAGCGACTCCTTGCACCTGACCGGTCTCCGCCGCGGGAGTCTCGACCTGCGCGGCCGCGGCCTGATCCTCGTCCCGACCGCCTTCGGCTGGCCGAACCTGGGCCTCGGACCCACCAGCGACACTTCCGCCGCACCCCCGGCCCTCGTCTACCCGATGCTCGGCGCCGCGCGACTGTGGGACCCCCCTGCGGGATCACCGGCCATCGCGCGGCTGCTGGGCGCCGGGCGCGCGGCCGTGCTGGCGCAGACGCTCATCCCCAGCACGACCAGAGGCCTCGCCCGCCGGGTGGACCTGGCCCCGGCAACCGTTTCCCAGCACCTCACCGTTCTCCGCGACGCCGGCCTTGTCACCGCTGAACGGCGCGGCCGCGAAGTGTTCTACCAGCAGACGCCGCTCGCGGCCGCGCTGACCTCGGGTACGCACCTGAGTTCGCCTCCAGCCGACCCCCGTTGACCTACGGGTGGACACCCTTCATGACATACGTCCCGAGATCGCCGGACGCGGCTGATCGGCACCGGATCTCGTTCCGGTGAAGATCTCGCAGCCCTCTGAACAACGGCTGCCGTAGGCCCGTACTCCCTTACAGATCATCAACGTCCGCGGAAGGAAACGTCGGCATGACCAGCGAATCGCTTCAGCCCGCCTCGGGACCGGCCCGCCGTACCGTCATCGCGGCGGCCGGAGCGGCGGGGATCGCCGTCGCGCTGACCGCGTGCGGTTCGGAGGACGCCTCGTCCGACTCCGCGGGAGCCGCGGGCACGGTCCTCGCGAAGACCTCGGACATCCCGGAGGGCGGTGGCAAGATCTTCAAGGACCAGGGTGTGGTGGTCACGCAGCCCGCCGCCGGCACCTTCAAGGCGTTCTCGTCCAAGTGCACCCATCAGGGCTGCGCGGTGACGGGCATCACCAACGGCGTCATCACCTGTCCGTGCCACCACAGCGAGTTCTCCATCGCCGACGGCAGCGTGAAGAAGAGCCCTGCGACCCAGCCGCTCGCCGCCGCCGACATCACCGTGGACGGCGACTCGATCAAACTCGCCTGACCGGGCGGGAGTTCAAGCCCGCTGCGCAGCCCGGCGCGGCCGTCCGAAGCAGGCCAGCACGTCGTCGGTCGTGGTGATCGTGGCGACCAGGGCGAGCGTGTTGCGGATCATCGCGGGGGTGTAGTCGGAGGGCACCCCCGCGATGGCGTCCGCGGGAACGACGGCGGCGTAGCCGCGGTTCACGGCGTCGAACACCGTGTTGGGCACGGCCACGTTGGCCGAGACGCCGGTCACGACGAGGGTGCGGCAGCCAAGGTTGCGCAGCAGCGGGTCGACGTCGGTGCCCGTGATCGGCGACAGCCCGTGCAGGCGCCGTACGACGAAGTCCTCCTCCGCGACCTCGACGGGCGCGGCGATGCGCACGGCGGTGGACCCGGACAACTGCTGCACCGGCAGCCGTTCGGCCGCGCGGAACAGCCGGGCGTTGCGGTTGGCGCCCCGCCCGTCCGGGCGCCGCTCCGCGACAGCGTGGATCACCTGCACCCCGCTCCTGTGCGCGGCGTCCACAAGCCGGGCGACGTTGGCGAGCATCCCCGACCCGCGTGCCTCCTTGGCGAGTTCGGGAAGCACGCTGTCCGGGCCGACGACGCCCTGCTGGCACTCGACGGTGAGCAGCACCGTCGTCGCGGGGTCGAGGAGTTCACTGAGCTGTTCGTACGGCGGCATGGCTTCCCCCGGTCGCGGGCGGGCTGGGCGAGCTTGCGGAGCGGGCGAGAGTAGCCGCCATTGCGTGCGGACGGAAGACGCCCCATGCTGTTCTGACGAAGCGTCAGAGGATCTTCTCGGGTGCGCTGCCGGTGCAGCCGTTCAGGCGTGGCTCCCAACGAGCCCCGGAGGAGCCGGAGAAGAGCCGGAGAAGAGGGGGACCGTATGGCCGTCACTCAGCGTCGGGGCCGCAGGATCATGATGACCCCGGGTGAACTGGACGAGTTCCTGACCCGCCAGCGCACCTGCCGTGTCGCGACCGTCTCGGCGGACGGCGCCCCGCACGCCAGCACCCTCTGGTTCGCCTGGGACGGCACCTCGCTGTGGCTGTACTCGATCACCCGCAGCAGGCGCTGGGCCGATCTGCGCCACGATCCGCGCGTCGCCGTCGTCGTCGACACCGGCGAGGAGTACGGCGAACTGCGCGGCGCCGAGCTGTCCGGCAGCGTCGAGTTCATCGGCGAAGCCCCCCGCACGGGCGAGCCCTGCCCCGAACTCACCGCCGTGGAAGCGCTGTTCGCCCAGAAGAACTTCGGCCTCACCGAGATGCCGCACGACGGCCGCCACGCCTGGATGCGCCTGACGCCGAAATCCATCGCCTCCTGGGACTTCCGGAAGATGGCTTCGTCGTAGCACGGCGATCGATGGCGCAGGGTGGGGCGGGGCGGGTCAGGACGATACGGGGCTCGCCCTCGCGGCCCGCGCCTCATGCGACGGCCTCTCCCGCCGCGCGCAGCGCCTGGACGGCCGCCCGAATCGACGGGCGGCGGTCGGCGTCCGCTCGCCACACGACGTAGACGTGCCGACGGACGCGCTGGCGCAGCGGCACGGTGACGACTCCGCCGGGCATCGGGTGGCGGCCGAGCAGCGGTGCGATGCACACGCCGAGACCCGCGGCGACCAACGCGAGCTGGGTGTGCGTCTCGGCGGCGCGGTGCCCGATGCACGGCTCGACGCCCTTGGAGCGGAGCGTGAAGATGAGCCACTCGTGGCAGAACTCGCCCTCGCCCCAGGTGATCCACTCGTCGTCCGCGAACTCCCCGAGGTCCACCTCGGCACGGTCCGCCAACCGGTGGCCGACCGACATCGCCACGTCCGCCGGGTCGTCGAGGATCGCTGCCTTCACCAGGCCGTCGGGCAGCGGCATCGGCTTGTTGTACCAGTCGAGTACGACCGCCAGGTCGAGGTCGCCCCGCACCACCCCGGCGACCCCGGCCTCCGGCTCCAGCTCGCTTGAGCGCACCCGCAGCGCGGGATGACCTGCGCGCAGTGCGGCGAGCGCGGCGGGGAGCAGCCCCCGTGCGGCCGTGGGGAACGCGGACAGGCGCAGCTCACCCACCACCTGCCCGCGCTGCGCCTCCAGGTCGGACTGCGCGAGCTCGACCTGGGACAGGATGCGTGCGGCATGCTCGGCGAGCAGCCGTCCGGCGTCGGTGAGGCGCACTCCCCTGCCGTTCTTGGCGAGAAGTTGCTGCCCCACCTCGCGCTCCAGCTTGGACATCTGCTGCGAGACGGCCGACGTCGTCACGTGCAGCCCCTCGGCCGCACCGCTCACGGAGCCGTGCCGGGCAAGGGCATCGAGGGTGCGCAGCCGCTCCAGGTTCAACATGTAAGCAATGCTACGAGATGTGGTGCGAGAAATCTCGCTTGTGCTACGAGAATCTCCTCCCCCATCGTGGGTTCCATGAGCACCGCCGCCGAGCACCGAGCCGCACGTGAACGCGACACCGACCCTGAAATCGCCCCCGGCGCCGAACCCGATACCGGATCGACCGCCGCCCCCGCGACGGCCACGGACACAGCCACCGCTCGCGTCGCGCAGCCCGGCCCTCGCCGCCGCGCCCTGGACTGGCGGATCCGCTTCGGCGCCCTCTCCCTGATCTGGGGCTTCAGCTTCCTGCTCATCAAGGTCGGCACGGACGGCTTTGCCCCCTTCCAAGTCACCCTCGGCCGGCTGTTGTTCGGGACCGCGGTGCTCGCGGCGGCGATGGCCGTGAAGCGGGAGCGGCTCCCGCGCGGCGCGCGCACCTGGGGGCACCTCGCGGTGGCGGCCTTCCTCCTCAACGCGCTGCCGTTCTCGCTCTTCGCCTACTCCGAGCTGACGATTCCGTCGACGCTCGCGGGCATCTGCAATGCGACCTCGCCGCTGTGGGGCATGGCCCTGTCCCTCGTCGCCCTCTCCGAGGACCGGCCCACCCGGCTCCGCGTCGCCGGCCTCGGCCTCGGTTTCCTGGGTGTCCTCACGGTCCTCGGCGCCTGGCAGGGCTTCAGCGGCCTGGACGCCACGGGCACGGCGATGGCTCTGCTGGCCTCGCTGAGCTATCCGATCGGCTGGATCTACGTCCGCCGTACCCTGGCCGACTCCGGCCACTCCCACCTGTCGATGACCGGCGCCCAACTGCTCCTGGCGACCGTCCAACTGGCCTTTGTGACACCGCTGTTCACCACGTTGCCGAGCCATCTCCCGCTCGTCCCGCTGCTGGCCACAGCGGCCCTGGGCGCCCTCGGCACAGGGCTGGCCGTGCTTCTGCAGTACGGCCTGGTCGCCGAGGTCGGCCCGACGACGGCCCAGATGGTCACGTACTTCATCCCGGTCATCGCCGCCGCCGCGGGCGTCGCGATCCTCGGCGAGTCGCTGGCCTGGTCGACGCCGGTCGGCGCGGTGATCGTGCTGGCGGGCGCCGCGCTCACGCAGATCAGGGCGCGGCGGTGACTCACACGTAACGCCGGGCGGGCGCCGGGGCGACGGCGGAGGCGACCGCGTCCGCCACCGGCGCGATGTCCTCCGGCGCCAGGGCGGAGACGGTGATCCGGATACCGGGCGGCGCGTTCATCCGGAACCGGGCGCCGGGCGCGACGGCCCACCCGGCGTGCAGCAGCCGGGCGACCGCCCCGGTCTCGTCCGGCACGGGAATCCACACGTTCATCCCGCTGCGCCCGTACGCCTCGACACCGCGCTCGGCGAGGGCGTCGATGAGCCCGGCGCGGCGCCGTCCGTACGAGGCGGCCACGGCCGGTACGTCCACGGCACGGTCGGCCCACAGCCTTACGACGGCCCGTTGCACCAGCCGGCTCACCCAGCCGGCGCCCACCTGCTGCCGGCCCCTCACCCGGTCGACGGTGACGCTGTCCCCGGTGAGCACGGCGAGCCGCAGGTCGGGGCCGTAGGCCTTGGCGGCCGAGCGGACCAAAGCCCAGTGCCGCGTCGTACCGGCGAGCGGGTGCAGCGGCAGGTCGACGATGTGGTGTCCGTGGTCGTCCTCGATGAGCAGCGTCTGCGGGTGCTGTCCGAGCACCGCACGCAGGGCACGTGCGCGTGCGGCGCTCACCGCGGCGCCCGTCGGGTTCTGCGCGCGGTCCGTGACGATCAGGGCGCGCGCCCCGTTCTCCAGGGCGCGCCGGACGTCGTCGGGGATCGGCCCTTCGTCGTCGACGCCCACTGCGGCCGTGCGCAGTCCGAGCGCCGGCACCAGGTCGAGCAGGCCTCCCCAGCCGGGGTCCTCGACGGCGACCGTGTCCCCGGGTTTGAGGTGGGCGGCGAGAACACGCTCCAGGGCGTCGAGCGAGCCGGACGTGACGACGACGGGTCCGTCCGGCACACCGTCCGCGTCGAGATCGGCGCGCGCCAGCCGCGCCAACTCCGGTTCGACGGCGGCCTCTCCGTAGAGCACGGGGTCGCGGTCCGAGAGGGCGGCGGCCGCGGCGAACGCCCCGGCGAGGGCGGGCAGCAGGGCGCGGTCGGGGTTGCCGTCGGCGAGGTTGCGCACCCCGGGCGGCACCTCGACGCGGATGTACTCCCGCCCGGTCGTCGCGGGCTTCGACCGGACACGGCTGCCGCGGCGGCCCGCCGTCTCGATGACTCCGCGTTCGCGCAGCGTGCGGTAGGCGGCGGCGACGGTATTCGGATTCACCCCGAGTTCGAGCGCCAACTCTCGCATCGGTGGCAGCGGTTGACCGGGCCACAGCTCTCCCGACCCCACCGCGCGCTCCACGCTCGCGGCAATCTCTGCTGCGCGCCTGCCTTCGATCCGATACTCTCCTAGCACAAACAAGATTATGCACTAGTGCAATGGAGAGCGCAATGACGGTGACGAGCCCCAAGCCCGGGACGCCCCAGCCCGCCGCCTACACCCCGACCGACCGCACCGTCCCCACGCGCTCCCGCGAGCGCGCCGCCTACGACCACGAGATGGTGCACTCGATACTCGACGAGGGCTACGTCTGCCATCTCGGCTTCGTCCGCGACGGCGCCCCGGTCGTGCTCCCCACCCTCTACGGCCGGGTCGGCGACCGCCTCTACCTGCACGGTTCGACTGGCTCGCGCCCGCTGCGGATGACCGGCCAGGCCGACCCGGGACTCGCGGTCTGCGTCACCGTCACGCACGTGGACGGCCTGGTCCTGGCCCGGTCGGCCTTCCACCACTCGATCAACTACCGCTCTGTGGTGGTGCACGGCATCGCCCGCCAGGTGACGGACCCGGACGAGAAGCGGGAAGCCCTGGACGCGCTGGTCGACCACGTCGTTCCCGGCCGCTCCCTCGACTCGCGGCCCGCCGACGCCAAGGAACTCGCCGCCACCGCCGTGATCCGCCTCGACCTGGAAGAGGTCTCCGCGAAGATCCGCACCGGCGGCCCGAACGACGAGCCCGAGGACCTGGACCTCCCGCACTGGACCGGCGTCCTCCCGCTGGCCAAGGGCTACGGCACACCGATCCCCGCCGCCGACCTGGCCCCCGGCATCGAACTCCCCGACTACCTGACGACTCTGTGATGCTGATCCACCCCTGGGACGCGCCCCACGACGCACACGAGTGGCAACAGTGGCTCGCCGCCCACGACTTCGGGCAGCTCGCCGTCAACGGCCTGCCCGGCGAGCCCCCGCACGTCCAGCCCCTGCACTTCGCGTACGAGGCCGGAGACGGCCCGAACGGCCGCGTGATCACCCATCTCGCGCGCCCCAACCCGCTGTGGCCCGCCCTGGAGGCGAACCCGGTTGTACTGCTGAGCGTGGTGGACGACTACGTCTATGTACCCGGCCCCTGGCAGGCCGCCCCGGACACCCCGCCGGAGCACGGAACGCCCACGAGCTTCTACGCGGCCGTCCAACTCCGCTGCACCGCCCACCTCGTGGACGATCCGACGGAGAAGGCCGACCTGCTCAACCGCCAGGTCGGCCACTTCCAGCCGGAGGGCGGCTCCGCACGCGTCGCGGTCGGTGAGGCACCGTACGGGCGCATGCTCTCCGGCATCCGCGGCCTGCGGCTCGAAGTGACCGACGTACGGGCGAAGTTCAAGTTCGGCGGCAAGCGGACGGAAGAGGTGCAGGACCGGATCGCGGCCGCGCTCACCACGCGGGGCGGTCCTGGTGACGTGGCAGCGCGAGAACACCTGGTGCGCAGGCGGGGCGCCGGGGCGTAGGGCGCGGGCCTTCTCGGGCCCGCACCCCCGCCCTCGGTTCAGGAAAGCGCGGCCTCCTGGAGCGCAGCCTCCGCGCGGGCGGCTCGCTCGAGCGCGGCCTCCTCCGAGGCTGCTTCCTCAGAAGCCGCTTCCTCGGAGGCCGCCTGCGCGGCGGGCGCGCTTCGTGCCTCCGCCGCCGCGAGTCCCGCGACCGATCCCAGCATCAGCAGGGTGCCCACGAGGGTCGCCGCGGTCAGCCGCTCGCCGAGCAGCCCCACGGCCAGTACGGCGGCGCTGACCGGCTCCAACAGCATGATCACGGAGACGGTCGCGGAGCGGACCACGGCGGCGCCCGCGAAGTACAGGGCGTAGGCCAGGGCCGTGGGAACGGCAGCGATGTACGCCAACAGGCCCAGGACATGGGCAGGTTGGGCGGTGTGCGGGACGAGCCCCTCGGTCAGGCCGAGCGGCAGCAAACAGACCGTGGTCACGGCGAACGCCCACACCGTCGTGCCGGACGCGTCGGCGGAGCCGTCCCGTCCCCACCAGCGCGTGAGCAGGGTCATCACCGAGTACCCGGCGGCGGACACGACGGCGAGCGCGAGGCCCCAGGGCCGTACCGCCGCTCCCCCGCTGCCGAGCACCAGCACCACCAGCCCGGCCAGCGCCCCGGCGACGGCGGCGATCCCGCCGCGGCCGAGCCGCTCTCCCATGGTGAGCCGCGCCCCCAGCGCGATGAGGACGGGACCGGCGCCGAGCGTGACGACGGTCGCCACGGCCAGCCCGGTCGACTCGACGGCGGCGAAGTACGCCGTCTGGAAGACGGCGAGGGCGATTCCGGTGACCGTGACCCGCAGCACCTTGCGGTCCAGCGGCTCACGGACGACAGGCCGCCCCCGGCGGCGCAGCAGATGCACGGCGAGCAGCAGGACGAGCCCGCCCGCGCAGCGCCAGAAGGACAGGGCGACGGGTCCCAGGTCGCTGGTCCGGTAGACCAGCGACGCGGCCGCGCCCGCGGTGCCCCAGGCGGCACCGGCGACGGTCAGATAGAGGAGGCCTCGCCCGACGGGCAGGCCGGAAGCAGCGCCGGAGACGGCGCTGGATGCAGCATTCGACACGTGTTCTCTCCGCAGGATGCAGAAGTTCGGGAAAGGACCACGTCGCAGCCGGTGCGCGGGGCACGGGCGTACGGAAAGGTCCTCGGACTTCTTCTGCGGGCAGCACCGTTCCGCCCGGCACTCAAGCCGGGCAAAGGTTCCGGAGGGCCCGCCTCAGGCGGCCGGAGGCGGAAGAACGAGTGCGTCCGAATGCATGATCAGCAGCCTAGGCGGCGCCGGTGCGGGAGGACAACTCACTTTCGGCGCCCTCGGCACCCGCACGGTCCGCTCCCCTGGCCACCGGCCCGTCCGAGGGCTGCACGGGCGCCGACGACTGCGCGATGAACGCACCGGCCAGCACCACCGCCCCGCCGACGATCTGCGGTGCCGAGAGGTGTTCGCCGAGCAGCACCCAGGCGAGCACGGTCGCGATGACCGCTTCGAGACAGGCCACGACGCCCGCGACCTGCGGCGAGAGCCTGCGTACGGAGAGCACCCCGGTGCCGTACGCGGCGACGGTCGCGATCAGCACGATCCAGCTCAGCAGCAGGCCGGCGGCGACGGACGTGCCGTTCATCTCGGCGCTGCCCCCGAGCACGGACCAGTCCATGGTCCAGGGCCGTGCGACGGCAGTCAGCAGGAGGGTGCCGACGATCAGGCCGTACGCGATGACGCCCAGCGGGTCCGGTGCCTCCTGCCCGGGCTTGCCGCCCGGGTCGGACAGAACGAAGTAGCCGACCTGGCAGCAGGCCGCGCCGAGCGCGAGCAGCAGTCCGACGACGTCGAAGCTCAGCCCCGACCACACCTCGACGACACAGGCGAGTCCGGCCACCGCGAGGACGACGCCGAGCGCCGCGGCGCGCGTCACGGGCCTGCGCTGCACGAACCGCACCCAGCCGAGCACGAGCGCGGGGGCGAAGTACTCGACGAGCAGCGCGACCCCGACGGGGATCCGTGAGATCGAGGCGAAGTAGCAGGCCTGGACGCCGGCCACACCGAGCAGTCCGAACCCGGCGAGCAGCGCCGGCCGCCGCCGTACGAGTGCCCGATGGCGCACGGCCAGCGGCAGCATCACCAGCGCGGCGCCGGCGACGCGCAGCCACACCACGTGGAGCGGGTCGAGGCCCGCTTCGATCAGCGGCTTCGCCGCGACACCCGATCCGCCGAAGGCGATCGCCGACACGACGGCGAGCCCCAGCCCGACGCCCTTGCCACGGTTGCCCGGACTGCCCTGAAACGTATGCACCGGCACATGATGACAGGCGATGACATGACCGTCACCCCCAATGGCACCTGTCTCAACGCATGGACTTCGACGGATCGCCGAAGGGACCGTCGGGGCAACGGCCTGGAGACTAGGTGTGAAGCCATGAGCAGGGCGGGCCCGAAGCGACGACGGGCTGTCAGCAGGCGGCTTCGCCGTCCGCGACCCGCTCCTCGAAGGGGACGCCGCTCTCGATGCGCAGCAGCAGCGCCGCGGCGTCCACGCCCGCGCGCCCGAGGACCTCGACGGCGCGCGAGCGGCCGTCCGCCACGACGGCGGCGAGCAGGTCGAGGCCGCGGGCCCGCTCCTCCCCGCGCCGCCCGGCGCGGGCGCACGCGTCCCCCATCGCTCCGGCGGCCGCCGGGGACCAGCCCGCCACCTCGGCCACCACCGGCACGGCGCCGGAGTCCTCGACGGAGCCCTGCCAGCGCAGCCCGTAGCCGATGCTGCGCTGGACCAGGTAGCCGAGCAGTCGGGCGATCTGCGGCCCGCTGTCGAAGGCGGCGCGCACCTCGGGGTCGGACTCCAGCAGCGAATGCAGCAGATGAGCGGTGTCGATCTGCCGGTCCCCGTCCCTCAGCGCCCTCCTGCGCGCCCCGGCGACCACCGAGGCCAGCTCGGCGGTGAGTCCGGCGGCGAGCTCGGCATCGAGTTCCGCGCGGTGGGAGCCGCTGTCGGCGGCCGACTGCTGGGGGGTACGGGGGTGCACAACCTCCACCCCATCAACGTCCACGCACCCGGTCATCCCCGATGGGGAGCATTTCCGCGTCCCACACAGGTTGGGCAAGAGGGCCCGCCCCTCCTCCTTACGGATGACATCGCGCCGTTCTCCGTCTCGGGGCGCGCGCCGCCTTGCGTCGCGCCCCGCACGCAACCGTGGCACTCCGGTGTTCGTCAAATCCTGCATGGAGAGCAGGTGTTGGATGGTCGCCCTGCCTGCGGTCGACGGCAGGCACTACGTGTACCGGGTGTACGCACCCGAGGACGCGCTCCTCGCCGACCTGTTCTGGGACGCGTGGCACTGCCACGACGAAGGGCCCTTCCCGCGCGCCTGGGACGTGTTCGACGCGGCGGAGATACGACAGGTGGGCTGAACACCCTGCCGCGCCCAGGGCCGGAGCCACCTCCACAATTCCTGACGGTTCATCAGTATTGAATGTTCCAGACCCTCCGGCTACGTTCCGCGACACCGTAGCTGCGCCGGGCGCAGCGCCCGACACGAAGAGGTGGTCGCATGGCCGAAGTCAGCGCGGAGGCACGCATCGAGGCCCCTGCCGAGAAGATCTGGGCGCAGCTCACGGACTTCTCCTCGTACGGAGAGTGGAACTCGACGCACACCAGCTTCCCGAAGGGTGGCCCCACGACGCTCGAAGTCGGTGGCACCTTCGAGGAGAACATGAAGCTCATGGGCTTTCCGGCCGAGGTGAACTGGACCATCGAGGAGTTGGAACCCGCCCGGACCCTCGCCATCCGCGGCAAGGGCCCGATGGCGGTGGTCGTCGCCACGCGCTACACACTCGTCCCGGACGGCGACGCCACCACGGTGCGCATCGACGGGGAGTTCACCGGCGCCGCCGTCTCCCTGATGGCGGGCAAGCTGAAGGACTCGGCGACGGCCGCCCTGAACGAGTCACTGCGGAAGCTGGGCGGACTGGTGGCCTGAACCCCGAGCGGGAGCCGGGCCGGGTAGAGGGAAAGGCGCCCCGCGGAAACACTTCCACGGGGCGCCGGCGCGTACCACAGCACGGCCTCAGTCCTCGTCGGCGAGGATCAGGTACAGCTTCTTGCGGGCTTCGTTGATGACCGTCAGCGCCTTGGCGCGCTGGTCCTTGCTGCCGGTCTTCCAGACCTGACCGAAGGCCTCCATGAGACCGAAGCCGGCCTGCCGGATCTCGGTCAGCGCCTCCCAGTCGACCCCGCGCCCGGCCTCTTCCCACGGCGCGTCGGCGCCCTCGTCGGCCGCCGCGCGGCCGGACTCGGTGAGCGAGAACAGCTTCTTGCCGCCTTCGCTCTCACTGGTGATGAGGCCCTCGTCCTCCAGCAGCTGGAGGGTGGGGTACACCGAACCCGGGCTGGGCTTCCACGCCCCGCCGCTGCGCTCGGCGATCTCCTGGATCATCTCGTAGCCATGCATGGGCCGGTCCTTGAGCAGGGCCAGGATCGACGCGCGTACGTCGCCGCGCCTCGCCCTCCCCCGCGGTCCGCCCCTGCCGCCACGCCCACCCCAGGGGCCCGGGCCGAAGCCGCCGGGTCCACCGAAGCCGGGGCCACCGGGACCACCCGGTCCGAAGGGCCCGAAGGCCCCACGCCGCCCCTCGAAGCCGCCCCGACCCCGATGGCCGGGTCCGCCGTGGTGCCCGTGTCCGTGCTCGTATCCGAATTCCTGTCCGGAACGCATCGCAATCACTCCATTCCATCGTTGATCGGTCGCGATGCGTCAACGATATATCGGAATAGTTCGTCTGGCAACCCGTCGCCGGTGGACATGTCCTGTCTCGCCCGGCTGAGGGGGCAGCGGACAGAAGCCGGACACAGTCCTTGCCATGCCGCCCTGACGCTGGAAATCCGATGGCTCTCGACCGTCGAATCAGCCAAGGTGCCGGAGTGAGCACTGAAGTGAGTCCCCGGAATCGCAGGACGTCGCAGCGGCCCTCGCACCAGGTGATCCGGTCCGAAGCCGCGTTCCGAGTCGGACCAGTGGAAGAGCGTGCGAGCGATGACCATGCACGATGACCAAGTGGACGTGACCGCCGAAACCGTTGCGGCTTTGGTCCGGGAACAGTTCCCCCAGTGGAGCGGCAAGGCGATCCGACCCCTGCCCTCGACCGGGACGGTCAACGCCATCTTCCGCATCGGGAACGACCTCTCGGCGCGTTTCCCCCTGCGTCCGGCCGATGCCTCCGAGGCGCTGGCGTCTCTGAAACAGGAGGCCCAGGCGAGCGCGGAGCTGGCGCAGGTGTCCCGGTTCCCCGTCCCGGAACCCGTCGCCCTGGGAAATCCTGGAGCGGGTTACCCCATGTCCTGGTCGGTCCAGACATGGCTGCCGGGAACTGTCGCCTCGGATGCCGACCCGAGTGGGTCGGACGCCTTTGCCGAGGACCTCGCGGCGTTCATCGCAGACCTGCGGGAGGCCGAGACGCAGGGGCGGCACTTCGACGGCGAAGGTCGTGGCGGAGTTCTCGCTCACCACGACGATTGGATGGCGAAGTGCTTCGAGGAGAGCAAGGGGCTGCTTGACGTGCCCCGGCTGCGCCAGGTCTGGAGCCACCTTCGGGAGTTGCCACGCACGGGTGCCGACGTGATGAGCCATCGTGACCTGATCCCCGGCAATGTACTGGTCGCGGGAGACCGGCTCAGCGGCGTACTCGACACCGGCGGCTTCGGCCCGGCCGACCGCGCGCTGGATCTGGTCAGTGCCTGGCACCTTTTGCAGCCAGGTCCGCGGGCAGTGCTCCGGCAGGCACTGGACTGCGACGATCTGGAGTGGGAGCGCGGCAAGGCATGGGCGTTCGAACAGGCGATGGGAGTTGTCTGGTACTACGTCGAGAGCAATCCGACGATGAGCAGAATGGGGCGCCGGACACTCGACCGCATTCTGGAGTCGACGGAGTGATGTCGCCCCGGTGATGGGCCGTGCTCAAAGACGATCGCTTGCCGCCCCCACCGACAGCAGCACAGAGCAAATGTCCGCCGGGCAGCGGACCACACCGTCGATACAGGTCGGAAGTGGGAGTGGCGTGGCGGCGATATCGCTGAAGGCCCTGGAGGACGTGCCCTGGCACCGGCTCGAGTCGGCGCTGCCTCAGCACCCGGTGACGGGAGTGCCCCGCGCGCTGCGGCGGCTCGCGCTGGCGGGCGGTGCCGCGACGGACGAGGACTGCGGCCCGCTCTTCTCCTGCCTCGCCGCGGGCAACGGCCGGGTGACCTCGGCGGCGACCGCCGCGCTGCCGTTCGTCCTGGCGCTCGCCGCCGATCCGGGCATGGCGGTGCGGGTCACGCTCGTGGACCTGCTGCACTGCATGGTCCGCACGGCGGCAACGGCCGAACCGCACCTGGTGGACAAGGGGTGGGCCACCGCCTGGGAACATCACCGGCCCGCCATCCTGGCACTGCTCGCGGACCCGGACCCCGAGGTACGGCGGTCGGCCCTGTCCCTCGCGGGCGATGCGGCCCCGCTGCTGGAGCGCTGGCGGGCCGAGACCGATCCGACGTTGCGCGTATCAGTGCTGCTCGCGCTGGGCGAGGCCGCTGCCGCCGGCGGGGCAGGCGATGTCGAGGAGACGCGGGCGGTGCTGGCCGACCTGATGCGGGAGGGCGAACCCGTCATGAAGGTCGCGGCCGTGCACGCCTGGGCGAGCCTCGCCCCGGAGGTACCGGTCCAGCACGCCGACCTCCTGCTGGAGACCCTCTCCGACCCCTCCCTGCGGCCGAGGTTCGAGGAGGTCTGGTACGTGCCGGGCGTCGACGATCCCTTCAGCCGCGACGACGTCGCCCGCTGGACGGCCGGCCTGTTCGACCACACCCCCGATACGGCCATCTCGTTCCTGGTCCGCCTGGCCGGACGAGCCCACCGGCCCGAGGACACCGGGCTGCGCCGGACCGTGCTGGACGAGGCATGGCGGCTGCTGGTCGTCCGGCCGTCCGCGGCGCCCGCGCTGCTGACGGTCGCGGGTGACCTCCTCACCGACCCGGACGACGAGGTACGCCTCAAGGCGGCGAACCTCCTCGCGGTGCTCGGCCCCCGGGCGGCCGCGTACGCCGACGGGCTCGCCGAGCTGGTCGACGACCCGGGCGAGTACCTGATGACAGAGGGCAGCGTGGGCGACTTCGCACGCTGGGCGCTGGCCCGGATCGGCGACCCGCGCGCCCTCCCGGGGCTCGTCGAGCGGCTCTACGAGCCCTACAAGGAGCAGTACTCGCGCAGCTACTGCGCGGGCGACCCCCGGCTTCCCGACATCGACGACATCCTGGTTCCGCTGCGGGCGCACGCCGACATCCTGCTGCCGGCGCTGCGGAACGTGATGCGGCACCACGACGCGCACCACGGCGCCCCCGGGCCGCTGACGGGCGCCTTCCTCCGAGTTCTGGAGGCGTGGGGGCCCGCGTCGCTGCCCGCGCTGCCGGAGGTGATGTCCCTGTTGAACGAGCCGCGCGGCGCATGGCTGGTCGCCGACGTCGTGGCAGCGATGGGACCGGCGGCCGCATCCGCCGCGCCCGCCCTGCGCAACTGCACCACCCTCGACCGGCCGGAACTCCGCACCAAGTTGGCATGGACCGCCTGGCGGATCGGTGAGGACGAGGGCGGATCGGCCCTGCGGTCGGTCGGCGACGCGGTGCTGCACGCCCAGGACCCGAACCACGGACCGCTCCACCTGCTTGCCGACTTCGGCCCCGCGGCAGCGCCGTACGCCGACCGGGTGCGGCACATCATGGAGCACACCGTGGGCGGGCGCAGACTGCAGGCGGCGATCACACTGTGGTCGATCACCGGTGAACCGCAGCCGAGCCTGGCGGTCCTGGAGGAGTTCGTCCTGCCGGCGGCCGACGGCGGCGACGACGACTACGCAAGCTTCGGCGAGGCGCTGCGGGCCCTGTGGCGGATCGGCACGGCCACCCCGGCACTGCGTGCCGCCCTGCGGACGGTCCAGAGGCTCGATCACCGCCTGTCGCCGTACCGCGACTACCGCGCCTTCCTCGACGACGAGAGTCTCAGGGGCACGATCGCGGAGGTCCTCGCGATGCCGGCGTGACCGCGGGGAGAGGTCTCCACGAGTCGGCGTTCGGTGCGGGACACCGTCGAAACGGTCCAGATCCCCGGAATTGGCCTTGTCCCGCGGCCCTCCGCGACGGCTAACGTCGCCCCATGCGGATTCGAATCGTCGACGCCTTCACCGATCGCCCCTTCTCCGGCAACCCCGCCGGTGTCCTGCTGCTCGACGCCTTCCCCGGCGACGCCTGGATGCAGAACGTGGCCCGCGAGGTCAACCACGCCGAGACGGCGTTCGCCCACCGACTGCCCGAGAGCGGCGAGGCGGACTGGGCGCTGCGCTGGTTCACGCCCGCGACCGAGGTCGCGATGTGCGGTCACGCGACGCTGGCGACCGCGCACGTCCTGCACACCACGGGCGCGCACAAGGGACCCGTACGGTTCGCCACCCTCAGCGGCGTCCTCGTCGCGACGCCCGACGAGGACGGCACTTTCACGCTGGACTTCCCGACCGCACCGCTCACGCCGGTCGACATCCCGGACGGCGTCGCGCAGGCGCTGGGCGCCGAGCCCCTCACGGCGTTCGACACCGGTCCGAACGTCGGCGACCTGCTGGTCGAACTCGCCGACGAGAAGACGGTCCTCGGCCTCACCCCCGACCACAAGGCCCTCATGCGGCACTCCGCGCGCGGCATCATCGCGACCGCCCGCGCCGAAGACCCCACCCGGGGCCACGACTTCGTCTCCCGCTGCTTCTTCCCGAACGTCGGCATCGACGAGGACCCGGTCACCGGCAGCGCCCACACCGCGCTCGCGCCCTTCTGGTCCGAGCGCCTCGGCCGCCCGCGCCTCACCGGTCTGCAGGCCTCCCCGCGCTCCGGCCTCGTCCGCACGGCACTGCACGGCGACCGCACCCACCTCACGGGCAGCGCGGTCACCACCATCGAGGGCGAACTGCTGGTCTGACGGCACGGCGGGGACGTACGAGAATCCCGTACGCCCCCGCCCGCACCGCGACCGCAGCCCACTCAAGCCGTCGGCAGCCACCCCACCTTGCCCGCCAGCAGCGCGTATCCCACGAACGCCCCGATGTCGAGCAGCGAGTGCGCCACCACCAGGGGGCCGACCCGCCCCCAGCGCCGGTACAGGTAGACGAAGACCACGCCCATCACCATGTTGCCGACGAATCCGCCGATGCCCTGGTAGAGGTGGTACGACCCGCGCAGCACGGCGCTCGCGACGAGTGCCGTGCCCGGCGTCCAGCCCAACTGGCCCAGGCGGCGCAGCAGATACCCGACGACGATGACCTCTTCGAGGACCGCGTTCTGAATCGCGGAGAGGATCAGCACCGGGTGCTTCCACCACACGTCGGGCAGCGCCTCCGGCACCACCGTGAGGTTGAAACCGAGGCCCCGGGCCGCCAGATAGAACGCGATGCCCGTGCTGCCGATCACCGCCGCGATCGCGGCCCCGCGGCCGAGGTCCGGCCACGGGCGCGTGCGGTCGAAACCGATCACGCGCAGCCCCTCGCCCTCGCGCAGCAGGAGGTGCGCGACGAGCGCGACCGGCACCAGCGAGGACGCGATACCGAAGAGCTGCCAAGCCAGATCCAGCCAGGGACGGCCCGGCGCGGCCGAGCCGACGAGCGTGGCCGCCTGGTGCTTCAGACCCCCCGGTTTGGTGACCGACCCGACAAAGCTGATCAGCGCGGACACTCCGCTCGCACCGAGCGAAAGCCCCAGAACGAGCAGCGTCTCGTCCCGGAGTATCCGTCGCGTCAGCCCCTCCTTCGGAAAAGATTCGGCCACCGACCCCGCCTCCACCTGCACTCCCGCCTCCAGTTGAGTAATCCCGCCTCATCCCCATCTTCGCCCCGCTAGGGTCTCGAAAGAAGTTACGAAGATCGTGCGCGACAGGCCGTCGGGGGGACGGACGCCGTACGGGGCGTACCTCCCCTTTTCCTGCCTTACGGCTGTTTCACGGCTCAAGGCTCAACAGGGAGGGCACCACCGTCATGGGACGTCACAGCTTGCCCGACGCGTACGGAGCGGGCGCCGCCGACCCCCGACCCCGCGTGCGCCGCCGCAATGTGGCCCTCGCGACGGTGCTCGTGCTCGCAGTCGCCGCGGGCACGGCAGGCGCGGTCCGCGGCGGGCTGTTCTCGTTCGGCTCCTCCTGCCGGGACGACGCGGTGCGCGTCAACGTCGCCGCGTCGCCGGACATGGCTCCCGCCCTGCGTGCCACGGCGGCGTACGCCCGCGCCCACAACATCACCTCCGACGGCCGGTGTCTGGACATCGGCGTCACCGCACGCACGTCGTACGAGGTCGCGGACTCCCTGGCATCGGGCGGGAAGTCCGACGTCCAGGCGTGGGTGCCGGACTCCGACCTGTGGGTGCAGCGTGTCGCCGCGGACAGCAGGTCGACGCAGGTGACTCCGGCGGGCAGCGTGGCGTCCTCTCCCTTGGGCGTCGCCATGGTCCCGGCGGCCGCCGAGTCGCTGGGGTGGCCCGAGAAGACATACAGCTGGACCGAGTTGACCGGTGCGGCGATGGCGGACGACAAGCTGCGGCTCGGCGCCGCCGACCCCTCGCGCAGCGCCACCGGCCTGCTCGCCCTCACTCAGCTGAGCGCCGCCGCCGCGGGGACCAAGGGCGGCGACACCCGCGCGGCGGCCCTCGCGAAGGCGCTCTCGCAGCGCACGTCCGACAGCGACAGCCGGCTCCTGGACACCCTGCCCCGAGACTCCTCCGGCGCCGAGCAGGGCAACCCGAAGCGCAACCGGGCCGTGATCCTCTCGGAGCAGGCGGCGTTCACGCACAACGCCCCGGCCCACGGCGACGGCGGGCTCGACCTCTTCTATCCCAAGGACGGCTCGCCCCGGCTGGACTACCCCTTCGCCCTGGTCGACGAACCGCAGCTGACCACCGACGTGAGCCGCGCCGCCCTCCGGTTCATGACGCTGCTGAGCGAACCGACGGGCCGGCGGATCCTGGAGAAGCACGGCTTCCGCACGGATGACGAGACCGTCCCCGACGCGCTGGTCACCAGGGCGGGCGGCCGCGCCCCTCAGCCGTACGACGAGATCGCACCCGAACCGGCCCCGGCCAAGGCGGTGCAGGAGGCCCTCGGCATGTGGACGATCACAGTGCAGAGCGCACGGATCACCACCGTCGTCGACGCCTCCTCGTCGATGGCGGAGCCGGTGCCGGGCACCGGCAAGTCACGGATGGACGTCACCAAGGCGTCCCTGCTCCAGGCCCTCGCCACCTTCACCCCGCAGGACGAGATCGGGCTGTGGAAGTTCTCCACACGTCTCGACGGCGAGCGCGACTACCGCGTCCTCGTGCCGACCAAGCCCCTGGGCGACCGCAAGGACAAGGGCACCCAGCGGGACAGGCTGTCGGCGGCCTTCAGCGCTCTCACACCCGTCCCGAACGGCGCGACGGGCCTCTACGACACCACGCTCGCCGCGTACAAAGCGGCCCTCTCCTCCTACGCGAAGGGGAAGTTCAACGCGCTGGTGATCCTGACGGACGGCGTCAACCAGGACCCGGGAAGCATCTCGCGCTCCCGACTCGTCGCCGAGCTGCAGCAGCTCACCGATCCGGAGCGGCCGGTGCCGCTGATCGCGATCGCGGTGGGCCCGGACGCCGACAAGGACGAGGTCGAGGAGATCGCGAAGGCGACCGGGGGCTCCGGCCAGCAGGTCAGCGATCCCGCGCAGATCCACTCGGTGATCCTGAAGGCCATCGTCGAGGCGGGCAGCCAGAGCTGAGTCTCACGCCAGGGACACCGGCTCCGGCAGCCCGACCGGCCAGCTGTGCACGGGTTCCCCGAGGTGCATCAGTTCGCAGTAGCGCCTGGTGGTGGCCGCCAGCGCCGCATCCCGCCCGAGGCCACGCTCCAGGGCCTCGTGGAAGGTGGCCGCCTGCCAGGTCGCCCCGTTGGTGCGCAGCCGGCACCGGGCCTCGATGACCCCCAGCAGGAAGTCGCGGTCGGCCGGCTCGATCCCCCAGGCGTCCAGCCCCGCCGCGGCGAGCGGCAGCAGCTCGTCGCGGACCAGAGCCACCGCCTCCACCCGCGTCGTGCCGCCGTAGCGTCCGTGTCGCGGCCACTCCAGTGTTGCGTCGATGCCGTGCCGGCAGGCCGCGTCGAAGTTGGCGGCTGCGGACGCGAACGGCAGCCGCGTCCACACCGGGCGCGACTCCTCGGCGAGCGCGCGGACGAGCCCGTAGTAGAAGGCCGCGTTGGCGACCACATCGGTCACGGTGGGGCCCGCGGGCAGCACACGGTTCTCGACGCGCAGGTGCGGGACGCCCTCGGCGATGCCGTACACGGGCCGGTTCCAGCGGTACACCGTGCCGTTGTGCAGCACCAGCTCGGCGAGCGTCGGGACGCCGCCGGCGTCGAGCACGCCGAGCGGATCCTCCTCCTGGCAGATGGGCAGCAGCGCCGGGAAGAAGCGCAGGTTCTCCTCGAAGAGGTCGTACGCCGAGGAGATCCACCGCTCCCCGAACCAGGTCCGCGGCCGCACCCCTTGGGCCACGAGTTCGGGCGGCCGGGTGTCGGTGGACTGCTGGAACAGCGGGGGCCGCGACTCGCGCCACAGCTCGTGGCCGAACAGGAAGGGCGAGTTGGCGCCGATCGCGACCTGCGCGGCGGCGACGGCCTGCGCGGCGTTCCACACGTCCGGGAACCTGGCGGGGGTGACCTGGAGGTGCAACTGCACGGAGGTGCAGGCGGCTTCCGGCGCGATGGACCTCGAGGTGCAGACCAGCCGCTCCACGCCGTCGATGTCGAGAGCGAAGTCCTCGCCGCGGGCGGCCACGATCTGGTCGTTGAGCAGCGTGTAGCGGTCGACGTCGGAAAGGTTCGAGGAGACCAGGTCCTCCTGCCCGAGCGTCGGCAGAATCCCGATCATCACGATTCCGGCGTCGACCTCTCCAGCTTTCCGATGCGCATAGGCGAGGGAGGTGCGCAGTTCCTCCGTGAGCCGGTCGAATACCCGCCCACCCAGTCGGTGTGGAGCTATGTTGACTTCCAGATTGAACATGGCGAGTTCTGTTTGGAAATCGCGGCTCGCAATCCTTTCGAGTACTTGCGCATTCATCATTCTCGGCATGCCGTCGGGGCCTGCGAGATTCAGCTCGATCTCCAGACCCATGAGATTCTTCGGGCGGTCGAACCTCTTCTCCTCCAGCAACCTCGCCAGCCCCGCCAGACACTGCTGGAGCTTGGCGCGGTACCGCTGGCGATCGGACAGGTCGAACGGCCCTGCCACGACCTTCTCCCCCATCGAAGTGTCCTTCCTCGGATGGGCGGGCCGGCGTTCCGGCTCCCGGCGTACAGGGTCACGTGGGATGATGCCCAGGCAGGGCGATCAATAACGCCCCGGACGGGACCGTCGCCCGCTAGGCTGGAACCGACCGTCCGGGGGCACATTCACCAGGCATGAGGCAATGTGCAGTTTCACTCCCTCACGATCTCGTGAAAAACGCCGACGAGAATCAGCCGACCGCTTCCGCGAAATATTCCGAGGTCACCGTGTCGCACCGGCGTGGAATCGGGATGAACTTCTCGTTTCCATGGCCGATTTACGCCTTGCTCTTCATATTCCGTGCGACTAGATGAAACACCGTCTGAACACGTGTCGTATAAACTCCGCGAACGAGGCAGAGAGTAGGCACTCGTGGTCCCGGATCCTGATGTCGAAGTGCGCGCGGCAGGCAGCACCTCGTCGGCAGGGTACGGATCCCCGCCCCTCTGACCCCGAGAGCTGACAGCGCCGTCCGCCCCCGCCCTCGCGCCACTGTGCCTGTCGAAATGAGAGGCGACCCACCATGCCGCTGCACGTACCCCCGGCTCCCGCGCCCGCCCTGCGCACCGTCCTCACGGCCCTCGGTTCCCCCACCGCCGTCCGCGAGGCGCGCACTCCGTCCCTGCGCAAGGCCCAGGGACCCGCCACCCCCGAACTCCCGTTGCCCCTGCACGTCCTCGACCGGATCACCCCAGCGGGCGCGTCCACGACCCGGCTCGCCGGGTGGCGCTTCCTGATCCGCTGCGGCGACCGTGCCGTGGCCGCCGCGGAGACCATGCTGACCCCGGACGGCTGGGCCTTCTCGCACTTCTTCGAAGGCCCCTACGTCACCGCCACCGAACGCGCCCTGCGCCAGGCCGAGAACATGAAACAGCCCTACCAGGCACGCCTGCTGTCCGTGCCCGAGCTGTACATGCTCACCCTGTGGCTGCACGGGGACTGCACCGCCGACGGCGCCACCGGCCATCCGGCCGCCACCGATCTCCTCGTGCCGCTGGCCCCGGCCCCGCCCGGCATCGCCGCGCACCGCCCGCACCGCGTCGCCGAGCTGCTCCCGGTCCTCACCCTCCGCCTCGCCCCCGCGCCACTTCTCAGCTCGCCGGCCTGAGCGCTCCCGCGCCGCCTCTCCTCCCGTGCCCCGCCGCCGTCACCGGCAGCGGGGCACGCCGCTCGTTCGGGCCACGCAGCGCTCGTACGAGGCAAAACGCGCTCCTCGCCCCACCGGACTAGCCCCATTCGGCCACGTCGAACCACCCGAAGAGACAGTGCAGTTGGGATGAACCGTCCGCACGGGTGATGCGTCATCAACCTGTGAGGAGCGCTGCTGTCAAATCCCTGCGGATTGACGTCCGTAGGGCAACACTGGGTTCAGACCACACACCAACGGGGGGCGGCCATGAGCATGTCGAGCCGCGGGACAGACACCACAGCGATCACTGACATCACAACCCAGCGAAAGATCCCATCAATGTGCCAGCACCAGCCACCGTGTCCGACAGCCGAATCCGCCGACCGGGAGTCCGCCCGTCTCGTGGCGCACCACCCGGAGCAGGGATGGAGCCTGCTGTGCAACGGCGTTCTGCTCTTCGAGGACACCGGTGAGCTCCTGCCCGACGGCCAGATCATCGCCCCGCACCGCCCCATGGGCATCGACCAGGTGATGACGGCCGCCTGAGCGGCAGCGCACGACGGGCGGCCTGGCCGCCCGGACACAAGAGGGGCCGGCCCGGAGTAACACCCTCCGAACCGGCCCCGACGCATGTCCGAGGTCGACTACTCCTCGTGAGCGCCCGCGTCCTGCGCGGTGATCAGTCCTCGTACGCGTCCAGCGGCGGGCAGGAGCAGACCAGGTTCCGGTCGCCGTAGGCCTGGTCGATGCGGCGCACCGGCGGCCAGTACTTGTCCGCGGCCGAGACACCGGCCGGGAAGACGGCCTCCTCGCGGGTGTACGCGTGCTCCCACTCCCCGCCGAGCGCGGCAGCGGTGTGCGGCGCGTTGCGCAGCGGGTTGTCGTCCGCGGGCCATTCACCGGAGCCGACCTTCTCGACCTCCCCGCGAATCGCGATCATCGCCTCGCAGAAACGGTCCAGCTCGATCAGGTCCTCGGACTCGGTGGGCTCGATCATCAGCGTGCCGGCCACCGGGAAGGACATCGTCGGCGCGTGGAAGCCGTAGTCGATCAGACGCTTGGCGATGTCGTCGACGCTGACACCGGTCGACTTGCTCAGCGGGCGCAGGTCGATGATGCACTCGTGGGCGACGAGGCCGCCGGGGCCGGTGTACAGCACCGGGTAGTGCGGCTCCAGGCGCTTGGCGATGTAGTTCGCGGACAGCACGGCCACCTGCGTGGCGCGCTTGAGACCTTCGCCGCCCATCAGCCGGACGTACGCCCAGGAGATCGGCAGGATGCCCGCGGAGCCCCAGGGCGCGGCCGAGATCGGGCCGACGCCCGTCTCCGGACCGGCGGCGGGCTGCAGCGGGTGGTTCGGCAGATACGGCGCCAGGTGCGCGCGCACACCGACCGGGCCGACGCCCGGGCCGCCGCCGCCGTGCGGGATGCAGAAGGTCTTGTGCAGGTTCAGGTGCGAGACGTCGCCGCCGAAGTGACCCGGCTTGGCAAGGCCGACCAGGGCGTTGAGGTTGGCCCCGTCGACGTACACCTGGCCGCCGGCCTCATGCACCTGGGCGCAGATGTCGGCGACGTGCTCCTCGAACACTCCGTGCGTCGAGGGATACGTGATCATCAGCACCGACAGCTCGTCGCGGTACTGCTCGATCTTGGCGCGCAGGTCCTCGACGTCGATCTCGCCGTCCTCGGCGGTCTTCACGACGACGACCTTCATGCCGGCCATCACGGCGCTCGCGGCGTTGGTGCCGTGCGCGGAGGACGGGATGAGGCAGACGGTGCGCTGCTCGTCACCGTTGGCGCGGTGATAGCCGCGCACGGCGAGCAGCCCGGCCAGCTCGCCCTGGGAGCCCGCGTTCGGCTGGAGCGAGACCTTGTCGTAGCCCGTGACCTCGGCGAGCTGATCCTCCAGCTCGTGGATGAGCGTGAGGTAGCCCTGCGCCTGCTCGGCCGGCGCGAAGGGGTGCAGCTGACCGAACTCGGGCCAGGTGACCGGCTCCATCTCGGTGGTCGCGTTGAGCTTCATGGTGCAGGAGCCCAGCGGGATCATGCCGCGGTCCAGCGCGTAGTCGCGGTCGGACAGCTTGCGCAGGTAGCGCAGCATCGCCGTCTCGGAGCGGTACTGGTGGAACACCGGGTGCGTGAGGTACTCGTCGGTGCGCAGCCGGTCGGCCGGCAGCGTGTCCTCGGTCGCAGCGTCCAGGGCCTCGATGTCGCCCTCGACGCCGAACGCGCTCCAGACGGCGTCCAGCTGGGCCCGCGTGGTGGTCTCGTCGCAGGAGATCGAGACCTGGTCGGCGTCGACGAGGTGGAGGTTCACACCGTTGTCGCGCGCGGCGGCGACGACCTCGGCGGCGCGGCCCGCCACCCGCACGGTGAGCGTGTCGAAGTAGGAGCCGTGCACGACCTCGACGCCGCCCGCCTTCAGACCCCCGGCGAGGATCGTGGCGTAGCGGTGGGTGCGCCGGGCGATCGCCCTGAGCCCCTGCGGCCCGTGGTAGACGGCGTACATGCCGGCCATCACGGCGAGCAGCACCTGAGCCGTACAGATGTTGCTGGTGGCCTTCTCCCGGCGGATGTGCTGCTCCCGCGTCTGCAGGGCGAGCCGGTACGCCTTGTGGCCGTCGGCGTCGACGGAGACACCCACGAGCCGCCCGGGCAGGCTGCGCGCGAACTTCTCGCGCACCGCCATGTAACCGGCGTGCGGGCCGCCGAAGCCCATCGGGACACCGAAGCGCTGCGTCGTGCCGACGGCGATGTCGGCGTCCAGCTCACCGGGCGAGGTGAGCAGCGTGAGGGCGAGCAGGTCGGCCGCGACGGTGACGACCGCGCCGAGCGCGTGCGCCTGGTCGATGACCGGCTTGATGTCACGTACGGCACCGGAGGCGCCCGGGTACTGGAGCAGCACGCCGTTGATCTCGCGCTCGGCCAGCTCGGCGGGGATGCCGCCGCTCAGGTCGGCGACGACGACCTCGACACCGGTGGGCTCGGCGCGCGTCCGGATCACGGCGACGGTCTGCGGCAGGGTGTCCGCGTCGACGAGGAAGAGGCCCTTCTTGTTCTTGCCCATCCGTCGCGACAGGGCCACGGCCTCGGCGGCAGCGGTGCCCTCGTCGAGCAGCGAGGCACCCGACGTCGGCAGTCCGGTCAGCTCGGCGACCACGGTCTGGAAGTTCAGCAGCGCCTCCAGGCGGCCCTGCGAGATCTCCGGCTGGTACGGCGTGTACGCGGTGTACCAGGCCGGGTTCTCCATGACGTTGCGCAGGATCACCGGAGGCGTGAAGGTGCCGTAGTACCCAAGGCCGATCATCGAACCGAGGACCTGGTTGCGGTCGGCGAGGGAGCGCAGCTCGGCGAGCACCTCGGCCTCGGTGCGGGCACCGGGAAGGCCGAGCGCGTCGGCGTTCTGGATGACATCCGGTACCGCGGTGGCCGTCAGCTCGTCGAGCGAGCCGTATCCCACCTGCGCGAGCATCTTGGCCCGGGCCTCGTGGTCGGGGCCGATGTGGCGCTGCTCGAAGGGGATGCCCTGTTCGAGCTCGGAGAGCGGAATGCGACTGGCGGTCATTACGGAGGCCTCCTGGTCGATACGACCTTCGAGGGGCACCACGGCACGGGTACCCCGACGGCCTCCCCCTCTGTCATCTCAACCTGAGAGCTTCACCGGACCGTCGACTGTGCTCGACGCTCCGGCTTTCACCGTCGGTGAGAGCGGGAGCCGTTGACACCCGCTCTGCTTTCCAGAGTGACCTCGTCCGTGCGGTACGTGGGCCTGAGAGATTCCGGGGAGGATTTGCTCCTTCGGCGTCTCCGATGATGTCTGGAGACTCTCCCGCACGGGGTCAGCAGCCGGTGCCAGCCTACCAGCGGGGACAACGCACGAGCCTTCGAGTGGCCACCTCGCCCAATGTGCTCTTTTGTAGTGCTTACGGATGACTTGCGACCAAGTGGAGGGCCCGTGCAGACCGACATCGATCCGCGCAACCTGATCGGCCGCAAGGCACTCGACCGCAACGGCACCAGGATCGGCACCATCGACGAGGTCTACCTCGACGACGCGACCGGCGTTCCTGAGTGGGCGGCCATACGCACCGGCCTGTTCAGCAGGGACGCCTTCGTGCCCCTGGAGCCCAGCGAGCTCGTCGAGGGCACCCTCCGGGTCCCCTTCGAGCGGGCCCTGATCAAGGACGCTCCCGACTTCGGCGTCGGCCGCCATCTCTCACCGGAGCAGGAGATCCAGCTCTACCACCACTACGGACTCGACGTGGCCTCCCCGCCCCCGTTTCCACCGGACCTCGACTTCGGCCGGCTCGCGGGCACCGAAGAGACCTGAGACCCCTCCTCCGCGGCCACGGGCCCCGGCTCCTCGGGTCTTCGCGCCACCAACGGCAGCGGGTCCGCCGGCTCCAGATCCGGGTCGTCGGTCCGGAACGTCCGCACGCGCCCGGGCTCGGAGTACGGCGTCTCGAACCGCACCGTGACCCGCCCGAGCCCGCTGCCCTGCACCCAGCCGTGCCCGTACCCGGCATGCCGTACGTCGTGCCCCGCGGGCCAGCGCCGCTCGGCGACCGGCACCTGCTCCACGACGGCCTCCTCCGCGGGCTCCTCCTCGGGATGCTCCTGCGCCGCCCGCTCCCCCGCTGCGGCCTGCGCCTGCGCGAAGAGGTCCTCCTGCGTGTAGTCGGCAAGCCCCGACACCCCGACGCCCAGCAACCGCACGCCTCCCGTGGTGTCCACGGCCTCCAGCAGCCGCGCAGCCGCCTCCCGGACCACCGCCATGTCGTCCGTGGGCCCGCGCAGCGTCTCCGAGCGGGTCAGCGTCGAGAAGTCGTACCGCCGCACCTTCAGGACGATCGTCCGCCCCGACAGGCCCGCACCGCGCAGCCGCTGCACACACCGGTCGGCGAGCCGCTGCACCTCCAGGCCGACCCGGACCCGGTCGTGGATGTCCACGTCGTACGTGTCCTCGACCGAGACCGACTTCGTCTCCCGCTCGGCCACCACGGGGCGCTCGTCGTGCGCCAGCGCCATGGCGTACAGCGCGTGCCCGTGAGCCTTGCCCAGCAGCCGTACGAGCTCGTCCTCGCCCGCTTCGGCGATCTCCTCGACCGTGCCGATCCCGGCCCGCCGCAGATGGTCCCCGGTCGCCGGACCGACGCCCGGCAGGGTGCGCACCGACATCGGCCCCAGCAGCGCCCGCTCGGTGCCCGGCTCTATCACGACGAGCCCGTCGGGCTTCGCCTGTTCCGAGGCGATCTTCGCAAGCATCTTCGAGGCGGCCAGCCCCACCGATCCGGTCAGCCCCGTCACAGCCCGGATGTCCGCGCGCAGCTTCGCCCCGGTCAAACGCGCCGACCGCTCGTCCCAGGCCGTCCCCCCGGCCTCCAGGTCCACGAACGCCTCGTCCAGGCTGAGCGGCTCCACCAGCGGCGACAGCGCCCCCAGCAGCCCCATCACCTGCTCGCTGACCTCGCGATAGAGCCCGAAGCGCGGCACCAGGTACGCGGCGTTCGGCGCGAGCCTGCGTGCCTGCGCCATGGGCATCGCCGAATGCACCCCGAAAACCCGTGCCTCGTACGAGCAGGTGGCGACCACACCGCGCGGCCCGAGCCCGCCCACCACAACCGCTTTCCCGCGCAGGCTCGGCTTGGCTGCCTGCTCTGCCGAGGCGAAGAAGGCATCCATGTCGAGATGCAGGATCGTGGGCGTGGTTCTCACATCTCCGATGCTGCCCTACGCCACTGACAATGCCCCGGCACGCCGGGGCATCATCGCGCACAACCTGCTGATCCCGGACGTCAGGACACTCCGCTGATCCCGTCCCTGCCGGCTGTCAGACGTATCAGACCGCGCGATTGCGGCGCCGCGCCAGTTCGTCCGCCGGGTTGGGCCCGACCAGCGTCTCGCCGGTGTCCACACGCTCCCCGTGCAGCTGTGAGAGTGCGCTCTCCACGTCCCGCCACACCACGCCCACGGCGATCCCGAAGATGCCCTGGCCGCCCTGGAGCAGCGCGTGGACCTCGTCCGGCGAGGTGCACTCGTAGACGGTCGCGCCGTCGCTCATCAGCGTCATCCGCTCCAGATCCCGGAAGCCGCGCTCCCTGAGGTGCTGGACGGTCGTGCGGATGTTCTGCAGCGAAACCCCGGTGTCGAGAAAGCGCTTCACGATCTTCAGGACGACGACGTCCCGGAAGCTGTACAGACGCTGTGTCCCCGACCCGTAGGCGGGCCGCACGCTGGGCTCGACGAGACCTGTTCTGGCCCAGTAGTCCAGCTGCCGATAGGTGATGCCCGCGGCAGCACACGCCGTGGGACCGCGATACCCGATCTCCTCGGAAACGGCCCCTCCCTCGCCGGACACTGCCGTCGGCCGCTGCGGAACATGACCGGCCGCGCTGCCGTGAAGCGGGTACGGGCTGCTCTCCCCCAGACTGCGTCCGGGGGCACCCCCAGCCGTACCGTCGCCGCTGCTTCTCACGCCGACCTCCGTCCTTGACCTGCCCTCTCGACGGTAGGCAGTCACCAGGGGCGCGTCAACGATCGCCACACTCGGCACGCCGAGTGATAATCACCCTAGGAGTGGTTTCCCGTGCTCCACCGCGGGGAAAGGCTAGCCGAATGCTCTGACGACGGACGGCAGCACGCCACACTGGCCGCAGGCAATTGCCAATCCGGCCGCCTGCCGCCCGGCGGCCTCACTGGCTGTTGGTCCCGAAGTCCTCGGGCGAGATCTGGTCGAGGAACTCGCGGAACTTCTCCACTTCGTCCTCCTGCTCGTCCGGGATCGCGATGCCGGCGTCATCGAGCACTCCGTCACTGCCGTAGATCGGCGTGCCGGTGCGCAGCGCCAGCGCTATGGCGTCGGACGGCCGGGCGCTCACTTCCACCCCGCTCGCGAACACCAGCTCCGCGTAGAAGACGCCCTCACGCAGATCGGTGATGCGTACTTCCGTGAGTTCCTGACCGACGGCTTCCAGCACGTCCTTGAACAGGTCGTGGGTCAGCGGTCGCGCGGGGGCCATGCCCTGCTGTGCGAAGGCGATCGCCGTCGCCTCCCCCGGCCCGATCCAGATGGGGAGGTAGCGGTCGCCTCCCACTTCACGCAGGAGCACGATCGGTTGGTTGGAGGGCATTTCGACCCGGACACCTACGACATCGAGCTCGTTCACACAGCAACCCTAGGCCGTGCCCGGGATGTTTGGGTAGTCGGGCACAGAACGGGTGGACGATCCGGCCGCCGGCCGGCACTCCGGTTCAGGGCAGCCGTACGCCGAGCGCGGTCTGCACCAGCGCGGCGTGCAGCTTCACCGCGAGGCCCGCCAGTTCCTTCGTACGGGCCTCCGCGTGCGCCCTGGTCTGCGGATTGCGGTGGCGCCGCAGCGGGGCCACCACCTGGTCGACAAGGCCCGCCTCGCGGTCGGCCGCCGCCTTCATGACCCGCAGATGCCTCGGCTCGATCCCGAACCGCCCCAACTCGACGACGAGCGAGGCGACCGTCACCGCCTCGGCGTCGTAGGCCCCGTCCGGCAGCGGTGCGACGAGCCCGTACGACTCCCACTCCTCGAGCTGCTGCTCCTCGATCTCGGCGGCGGCGAGCAGCTCGGCCCGCCCCACCCGCGCGACGGTGGGCGTCTCGGCCTCACCGAAGAGGTCGACAGCGGGCTCCGCGTCGCCGGAGTCGCGCTGGCGCCCCAGGGACGGCAGGCGCACCTGCTCACCACGTTCCAGGGCGTCGAGATGTTCGCGGATCACCTTCAGCGGCAGATAGTGATCCCGCTGCATCCTCAGGACGTGGCCCAGCCGCTCGACGTCGGCGGCACTGAACTTGCGATACCCCGAAGGGGTCCGCTGCGGCTCGATGAGCCCCTCCGACTCCAGGAAACGGATCTTGGAGATGGTGACTTCGGGGAACTCGTCACGCAGCGCATTGAGCACCGTGCCGATGCTCATCAGCCCACTGTCCGCGGCGGCGGTGCCGCTACCCGCACCGCCGCTCGGTGTTTGAAGCATGGACCTTCCTGGGGATCCCTCCGGACCGGGTCCGGAGGACGGTCAGATGCCCCGCTGGCTCGCGTAGAAGACCAGCCGGTACTTGCCGATCTGCACCTCGTCGCCGTTGGACAGCGCGACTGAGTCGATCCGCTCCCGGTTGACGTACGTACCGTTGAGGCTGCCTACGTCGGCCACCGTGAACGCCCCGTCCGAACCGCGACGGAACTCCACATGGCGACGCGACACCGTCACGTCGTCCAGGAAGATGTCACTCTGCGGATGACGCCCCGCCGTGGTCAGCTCGCCGTCCAGCAGGAAGCGGCTGCCCGAGTTCGGACCGCGGCGCACCACCAGCAGCGCCGAGCCGAGCGGCAGCGCGTCTACGGCCGCCTGCGCCTCCGGAGAGAGCGCCGGCGACGCCGTCTGCCCCGTCACCTCGGCGTCGTACGCCTCAAGACCGGAGATGGAGATCGTGGACGTCGTCTCGGACGGACGCTCGGCGGCCACTCCGGGCCGCAGCGGCGCACCACAGTTGGAGCAGAACCGACTGTTCTCCGCGTTGCGGTTCCCGCACCTCGTACACACCAGGGCCGACATGGACGGATCCTCCTGCCGCGGCTGCCCTCCAGGGGCATGGGACGCATACGGATCGGAGGCAAACCCTCCACCCGTACTTGAGGTTGACGGTTCCCCGAAACCTATGCGGCTGGACTGGGCAGGGTCAACAGACGGCGCGCCCTGACCACCGGAAATGTCACCACCCGGGCCGGATACCTGGTCCCGGAACAGCGGACGCTCACCACTCTGGCCCTCTTCACCAGGGCGCGGTGCGCGATGACGGGCGGACGCGTTGTCATTGCCCTCTCGCGCGCTCTTGCCGAACAACTTCGCAAACAACTTCACGGGCGATTCCCCTTGACCGAAACAGACCCGCCCGTGGGGCAGGACGAACCCTGACTGCACTCACCGCCGGTCGACCCGGACATCTTCACAACGTCCGTGTCCACCAGACAGTTTCCACCACGCACCACCCATTCGGTGCGCCGACCCCCCGCAACCTCATGCCCGGGCCCGACAACCCCCATGCACCGCCGGTTCACCGGGAGGACGACCGAGCGTAGTCAGGCCGCTTCGCCGGTCGCAAGGCGTCCACGACGATCTTCGTCGAGCGGTCCACCGTGACGGTGGCCTGCTCCTTCTCCAGCGTCTGCACCACACCTCCGGGGATGTTCAGCGCCGGTTCGAGATCCTGCGGTTTGCCGATGACCTTGAAACGATAGGGCTGGGAGATCTTGTTCCCGTCGACCTTGACTGCCTTGTCGGCGTCCGTCAGATAGGTGCCGGCGACGACGCGTACGCCGTTCACCTGGATCGCCTCCGCGCCGGCCGCGCGCAGCTCCTGGATCGCGTCGAGCAGCATGTCCGCTTCGACCGTTCCCTTCGTGTCGTTGATCGTCAACGTGATGCCGGGCCCCTGCGCCGCCACCGTGCCCGCCAGAATGCCGAGTTGCTTCTCCTTCTCGACCGTCTGCTTGCGAGCCT
This sequence comes from Streptomyces sp. SAS_270, assembly GCF_052543295.1. NCBI lineage: Bacteria > Bacillati > Actinomycetota > Actinomycetes > Kitasatosporales > Streptomycetaceae > Streptomyces > Streptomyces sp. SAS_270. The sequence continues at coordinate 5,191 of NZ_JBMNDS010000074.1, read as the reverse complement.
CCTCGGCCTGGTCCGAGCTGGTCTCCAGCTCGGTGCGCTGGTCCTCCAGACCCTGCTTCTCGTCCTCAAGACGCTGCGTACGGTTGTCGAGTTCATCGAGAATGCGTACGAGATCTTCCTGACGTGCTCCACGCAGGGCGCTGCCACTGTCGCTGTTGGACGCGACCTGGATGGCCAGACCGAAGCCGAGGCCGAACAGCAGCACCGCGACGATGAGTTGGGCGCGGCTCATGCGTGGCGGCCAGATCCCCTGCACGAGCCGCTGACGGCCGGTCAGCGACGGCTCCGGGGCCTTCTCGTCCCGCTCGGTCTCCGCGGCCTCGGGGGCCGGGACCTCCTCGGGCAGTTCCTCGCGCAGCCGGTTCTTCGGGGTCTCGTCGTCGTTGCTCATCGGCCTCACGCCCGGAAGACGTGCCGACGGATCGCCGCGGCGTTGGAGAAGATGCGGATACCGAGGACGACCACGACCCCCGTGGACAGCTGGGCGCCGACACCCAACTTGTCGCCCAGGAAGACGATCAGTGCGGCCACGACCACGTTCGACAGGAACGACACCACGAAGACCTTGTCGTCGAAGATGCCGTCGAGCATGGCACGCAGGCCACCGAACACGGCGTCGAGCGCCGCCACGACGGCGATCGGAAGGTAAGGCTCGACGACCGCCGGAACCTCGGGCCGGACCAACAGTCCAGCCACGACTCCCACGACGAGGCCCAGTACGGCGATCACGATGTGCCCTTCTCTGTGCTCGGCTGTGCTGTACGTACGATCACACTCGGTGCGGCGGGCAGCCGGACGTCACTCTCCACGGAGATGCTGGTCCGGATGCCGTAGTTCTCCTGCAGCGCATGCAGATACTGTCCGTCGGCGCTGTTCTGGAACTTCGTGCTCAGCCGTTTGCCGTCCCCCACCGCGAGCACGGTGTACGGCGGCACCAGTGGCTTGTTGTCGACCAGTATGGCGTCGCCCGCGGCCCGGATCGCCGACAGTGCCGTCAGCCGCTGCCCGTTGATCGCGACGGCCTCGGCGCCCGATTCCCAGAGCCCGTTGACGACGCGCTGCATGTCGCGGTCGCGGACCCGTCCGGTGTCGGAAAACCCGGAGGTCTCACGCGGATCGCCGTCACCGCCGGTGCTCGCTTCCTTGGCGTCGTTCACGACAAGCTTCACGCCCGGGCCGTGCACCTCCGTGGCACCCGACAGGATGTCCACCACATCGGTCTGGCCCCCGCCGTCCTTCTTCAACGCCTCGCGCTGGCGCGCGCTCACGTCGTCGCGCAGGGTGTCGACACTGCTCTCGAGCTTGTCCGCCGCGTCCGTCTCCCGCTCGATGCGGTCGATGAGCTCCTCGCGCTCCTTGGCGACCACAGGGGCCGCTATCCGCGCGTTCGCCGCTCCCACGGTCACCACGAGAGCCGCCAGTACGAGACCGACGGCCAGACCGAGCTTCGCCCGTACCGTCTTGGGCATGCCCCCGGCGCCTTCGGCCTGCTTCCGGGCCGCTGCTTCGGCGTATCCGTCGTCAAGGCTGTGGTCCATGACGTTGGTGAGCAGCGACATGGAGGCATCCGGGCGCGCGGGGCGCGCGGGGGTGCTCCGAACGGGGGGCTGCTGCGGCATGCCGCACATCGTCGCACGTCGCGGGCGCTACCTCCGAATGGCCCCACCGGCGTGCCGGACAGGCCCCCTTGGTGGCATTTGTCCGGCACGCGCGCGTGCTCAGCGCCCGGCGCTGTCCACCACGGACGACCACTCGTCGAGCAGGGCTTGCGCGGATGCGTCGTCGGGTCCTTCGGCCCACAGATGGGTGACCGCCTCGGCCGGATCGGGAAGCACCATCACCCAGCGCCCGTCGGTCTCCACGACCCGCACGCCGTCGGTGGTGTCCACGAACCGCTCCCCGGCCTCCTCCACGACCCGGCGCATCACGAGTCCCTTGACCGCCCAGGGAGTCGCGAGATCGCGCTTGAGGACGTGGGCCCGCGGGATCCGCGCATCGATCTGGCTGAGCGTGAGCTGCGTCCGCGCCACCAGGCCGATGAGCCGTACGAACGCGGCCGTACCGTCGAAGACGCTGCTGAACTCCGGGATGATGAACCCGCCCCGGCCGTCGCCGCCGAAGATGGTGGAGTCGTCGCTCCCGACCCGCGTCAGGTCGTCGGGGGACGTGGTCGTCCACTCGACCTGCGTCCCGTGGTACGCCGCCACCTGCTCGGCGATCCGCGTGGTGGTCACCGGCAGCGCCACCCGCCCGCTGCGCCGCTCCGCGGCCACCAGGTCGAGCATGACGAGCAGCGCCCGGTCGTCCTCGACGATCCGGCCCTTCTCGTCCACGAGCGAGAGCCGCTCGCCCACCGGGTCGAAGCGCACCCCGAAGGCGGCCCGCGCGGACGCCACGATCTCGCCGAGCCGCACCAGCCCCGAACGGCGCGCGTCCGCCGTCTCCGTCGGCCTGGACTCGTCCAGTCCGGGATTGATGGTCAACGAGTCGACCCCGAGCTTGCCCAGCAGGCTGGGCAGCACAAGCCCCGCGCTGCCGTTCGAGGCATCCACGACGACCTTCAGCCCGGACTCGGAAATCCCGGTGCTGTCGATGTTCCTCAGCAGCGATCCCGTGTACGAGTCGAAGACACTGGCCGGGAAGTGCAGATCGCCGATCTCGCCGGGGAACGCCCGCCGGTACTCCTGTCGCGCGAACACCCGGTCCAGCTTCCGCTGGCTCCCTTGCGACAGATCCGCCCCCTGGCTGTCGAAGAACATGATGTCGACGGAGTCCGGCACGCCTGGCGTGGTCCGGATCATGATCCCGCCGGCACTGCCCCGAGCCGTCTGCTGCCGCGCCACCGGCAAGGGGACGTTCTCCAGATCCCGTACGTCGATGGCGCTGGCCTGCAGCGCCGAAATGACCGCCCGCTTCAGCGCACGCGCACCCCGGGAGTGGTCGCGGGCCGTCGTGACGGTGGAGCCCTTCTTCAGCGTCGTCGCATACGCGCCGGCAAGCCGCACCGCGAGCTCCGGAGTGATCTCCACATTCAGGATGCCGGAGACACCGCGGGCGCCGAAGAGATGCGCCTGGCCCCGCGACTCCCAGATCACCGAGGTGTTGACGAAGGCGCCGGCCTCGATGGTCTTGAACGGATAGACCCGCACGTTCCCCTGAATGATCGATTCTTCACCGACGAGGCACTCATCGCCGATGACAGCACCGTCCTCGATCCGCGCGGCCCGCATGATGTCGGTGTTCTTCCCGACGACGCAGCCGCGGAGATTGCTGTGCTGGCCGATGTACACGTTGTCGTGCACAACGGCCTTGTGCAGAAAGGCCCCGCTCTTGACGACGACGTTGGAGCCCACGATGGTGTGCTCGCGGATTTCGACGTCCGCTTCGACCTTGGCGTAGTCACCGATGTAGAGCGGCCCGCGCAGTACGGCGTCGGGGTGCACCTCCGCACCTTCGGCGACCCATACGCCCGGGGAGATCTCGAAGCCGTCGAGTTCGACGTCGACCTTGCCCTCCAGGACGTCGGCCTGTGCCTTCACATAGCTCTCGTGGGTGCCGACGTCTTCCCAATATCCTTCGGCGACATAGCCGTAGACCGGCTTGCCTTCCTTCATCAACTGGGGGAAGACGTCACCGGACCAGTCGACGGGCACATCGGCTTCGACGTAGTCGAAGACCTCCGGCTCCATGACATAGATGCCGGTATTCACCGTGTCCGAGAAGACCTGGCCCCAGGTCGGCTTCTCGAGGAAGCGCTCGACCTTGCCTTCCTCGTCGACGATGGTGATCCCGAATTCCAGTGGATTCGGCACACGTGTCAGACAGACAGTGACAAGCGCACCCTTTTCCTTGTGGAAATTGATGAGATCGGTGAGATCGAAGTCGGTCAGCGCATCACCGGAGATCACGAGGAAGGTGTCGTCTTTCAGCGCTTCCTCTGCGTTCTTCACGCTCCCTGCAGTACCGAGTGGCTTCTCCTCATTGGCATAGGTGAGCTCCATACCGAGCTCCTCGCCGTCACCGAAGTAGTTCTTGACCAGGGAGGCCAGGAACTGGACAGTAACGACGGTCTCGTTGAGCCCATGCCTTTTGAGCAGCCGTAGCACATGCTCCATGATCGGGCGGTTGGCCACGGGCAGGAGCGGCTTGGGCATGCTTGAGGTCATGGGGCGAAGGCGTGTGCCTTCGCCTCCGGCCATCACAACGGCCTTCATGTCGGAAGCGTCCTCCTTGAAGAGACGACGGTCAGCCGACCTCACCCGTCCTGATTGTCCCGCAATTTTCGTCAGCGGGCCATCGAGCCATTACAGCCGCGCAATCGGCGAGCTCAATCGGCCGTGGTGTCCGCCCTGACCAGGCGGCGGACCTGAACCACGTAGAGGATCCCTGCCCACCAGTACAGCGTTGTACCCCACCCAGCGAACGCCCATCCGAAAATAGCACCCACTGACGCGATCCACCCGCTACCGTCGCTGAGCAGCAGCAACGGGAAGGCGTACATCAAGTTGAAGGTGGCTGCCTTCCCGAGGAAGTTCACCTGCGGCGGCGGATAGCCGTGGCGCCTGAGGATGCCCACCATCACCAGCAGGACCAGCTCCCTCGCCAGGAGCAGGCCGGTCAGCCAAAGCGGAAGAATCCCACGCCAGGTGAGGCCTACGAGAGTGGACAGAATGTAGAGCCGGTCAGCTGCGGGATCGAGCAGCCGGCCGAGGCTGCTGATCTGATTCCAGCGTCGCGCGAGCTTTCCGTCGAGGTAGTCACTGATGCCGCTCAGCATGAGCACGAGCAGCGCCCAAGTATCGCTCTTGGGACCGCCGAACTCGGGCCTGAGGATCAGCCACAGGAAGACGGGTACGCCGACCAGGCGCGCCATGCTGAGGATGTTCGGGATGGTGAGGACCCGGTCTGTCTGGACGCGGGTCTCCTGGACCTCCACCCGGGGGCCTCCTGTGGGAAACGAGCCAACGATGCCCCCTGACCTTACCCTCAGCGTTCACACCGAGGTACTGAGGGGTGGATGCGCAGTCTGGCAAACGGCCCGGAAAACAAAAAAGCTCCGGTCCCTGGGCTGTATGCCCAAGAACCGGAGCTCTAAAAGGAGTTCGGCGGCGTCCTACTCTCCCACAGGGTCCCCCCTGCAGTACCATCGGCGCTGTGAGGCTTAGCTTCCGGGTTCGGAATGTAACCGGGC
>NZ_JBMNDS010000073.1:0-52160 GCF_052543295.1 Streptomyces sp. SAS_270 | reverse complement strand
GGTCGGTGGACCGTCACCGACCGGGCCTGTGTTCGTCCCGGACTCAGGCCGAGTGCCGGTCGCCGCCGCGCCATGGAGGGTTCGTCGTCCGATGGCCGTCGTCCCAGGCGTGGGCGGCCTTCTCGGCCTGGCGGCGCAGCCGGTCCTGGAGCTGGTCGACAAGCGCCCGGCCGGAGGCCTCCTCGGCCAGGACGACCACCTGCCGGGTGCCGATGTGCAGGTCGGCCGTGGCCGACCAGGGACGTTGCACGTGGTGAGCGGCCGCTCGCTGGATGCGCACCTCGCCGAACACGGAGGGAAGTCCCGGCCGGCCCACGACGGCGTCGATCTTCGTGCGTGCGTACGCCAGGGTCCCGTCGTCCACCGCGCCGTCGCGGCGCAGTCGCACCGAGGGCGTGGCCTTCGTGTTGTCGCTGGTCATCATGGTCCCTTTCGTGGAAGGCGCGATGTCGTTCAGGCCCCCGGGCCGGGCAGCCACAGATCGGGTCCGAAGACCTCGTACCGGATGCGCTGCGCTGGAACACCGGCGCCCAGCAGCTGTCCGCGGACGTCCCGCATGAAGGGCAGCGGGCCGCACAGGAACACGGTGGCGCCGTCGGGGAGTTCGCACCCGCTGAGGTCCATCAGGCCTTCGTGGGCGAGGGGTTCCTCGGGGCCGGGGCGCTCGTACCAGAACTCGGCGCGTGCGGCGGGCAGTTGCCCGACGAGATCGTGCGTCTCGGTGCGCAGGGCATGATCGTTGGGGGAGCGGTCGGCGTGCAGGACCAGCACCGGGCGGGTCGAGCCGATGGCTTCGAGGTGGGCCAGGATGCCCGTCATGGGGGTGCAGCCGATGCCTGCCGAGACCAGCACCAGCGGGTCGGTGGCGCCTGCCGGGTCGTCGAGGAAGACGTCGCCGAAGGGGGCGGAGAGGGTCAGTTCGTGTCCTTCGCGGACCTGGTCGTGCAGCAGGTCGGAAACTTCACCGTTCGGGTCGCCGTCCGCGCCGGCGACCCGCTTCACGGTGATGCGCCGCAAGTCCCTGCCCGGGTCCGATGACAGGCTGTACTGACGCACCTGGTGCACTCCGTCGGCCATGCACACCCGCACACTCACGTACTGGCCCGCTCGTGCCCGCGGCGCCGGACGGCCGTCTGCAGGGCGGAGCACGAAGGACATCGTGTCCGGGGTCTCGGTACGGCGCTCGATGACTGTCCACTGCCGCCAGATTCGGCCCGGCTCGACGCCCGCGTCCTGGTACAGGCGCGCTTCCCGGCCGATGAGGGCGCCGGCCATCAGCCAGTACACCTCGTCCCAGGCGGCCGCCACCTCCGCAGTGACCGCGCCGCCCAGCACCTCGGCTATCGCGCCGAACAGGTACTTGTGCACGATTGTGTACTGGTCGTCAGTGACCCCGACCGCCGCGTGCTTGTGCGCGATCCGGTCCAGCAGCGTGTCCGGGCGGCTGTCCGGATCCTTCAGCAGCGCGCTCGCGAACCCGGCGATCGACCCGGCCAGAGCCCGCCGTTGGGCCCCGCTGGCCTGGTTGCCGCGGTTGAACATCCCGTCGAGCAGTTCCGGCCGGTCCCGGAACATCGCGCCGTAGAAGCGCGTCGTGATCTCGTCGAGCGCTTCGGCCACGGCGGGCAGGGTGGCACGCACCACGGCGGCGGATTCTGCGGACAGCATGGAACCTCCCGGGCAGGGGGATGGTCGGGAAAGGGTGGGCACCGCGTCCAAGGTGCGGGCCGGACTTCTGTGTACCAGTCGCCCGCCCGTGTTTCGGGGCCGTTCGGTGCCCGTGGACCGCACAGGGGCCGGACGGCCCACCGAGTCGGGCGCATCGGCCCAACGGTCCGCTCGAACCCTGGGGCCGTACGGCATCGCGGAGATCTCCTCTCGGCCCTGTCCGGTCGGGCTGCACCTCTGCGTGGCACCGGGCGGGGGACGTGTTCGCGCGGTAGCGAGCCGTGCGAGCACGCGGCCGACGACCCACGTACGGCCGCGGCCCCTTCTGAGGCCGTCCCCCTGGTGCGGGCGCCGTTTGCGGTGGGGGGCGGGGGAACCCCTTGCGTCGCCGTGCCCGGCGTCCGCGCCTGATCCAATGGTCACGCGCGGCGACCGGAAGGAAGAGAGGCGACCGGCCCCGACCCAGGGCCGATCGGCGCATTGCACCGCGGGTGCCGCCATGGTGAGCTCGGCAGGTGTCCGGAGTGAGGAGGACGCGATGCAACAGCCACAGCTCGACGAGAGCACGGTGATCGCGCTGGTCACCGATGCCACGGCAGCACCGTCCATGCACAACGCGCAGCCCTGGCGCTTCCGCTTCGAAACCGCCGAGCACCTCCTGCTGCTGCGCGCCGACGCCGAGCGGGCCATGCCCGGCTCCGACCCCGACAACCGGGCGCTGCACATCGGCTGCGGTGCAGCCCTGTTCAACCTGCGCGTGGCCGCCGCCCACGCGGGCCTGAGCGCGCACACGCGACTGCTGCCCGAGCCGGACGACCCATTGCTGATGGCCGCCGTCCGGCTTGCGGGCCCCGCCGGAACACCCGCGGTGGAGGACGATCTTGTACGGCTGCACGCGGTGATCCGGCAGCGGCACACCAGCCGTCACCCCTTCGCGGAGAAGGACGTACCCGAAGACCTGCAGGCCAGGCTGCAGCAGGCCGCGGTCGCGGAGGGCGCCCGCCTGCTCTTCCCCCGTCCGTGGCATGTCGAGACAGTGCTCTCTCTCGTCCACGACGCGGAGAGCCGCGATGCGCTGGACGCCGGTGCGAGGAAGGACCTCGAGCGCTGGACCCGGCTCGGACCGGAGGCGGACACCGCCGTCGACGGCGTGCCCGAGTACGCGTTCGGGCCGCACAAACGGGACGGCAAGGCTCCCCTGCGGGACTTCGCGGGCCGCCGGACGGTGGCCGACCGCGGCAGCACCGTCTTCGAGTACACGCCTCATCTGGCCCTGCTGAGCACAGCAGGCGACGGGCCGGCCGACTGGCTGCGTGCCGGACAGGCGCTGGAGCGCGTGCTGCTCGAGGCGACCCGGGCCGACCTGGCCACCTCCCTGACCTCCCACCCGCTGGAAAGCACGGACCTGCGCCGACTGGCCCGCGACCCGGTGCAGGGCACCGGCCAGGTGCAGATGGTGCTGCGCCTCGGCTACGGCCCCCGCGGACCGGCCACACCCCGTCGACGCGTGGCCGACGTACTCGACATCGTGTGACGGGGCCGCAGACGAGTTCGGCAGCGCTGACGGGTGTGTTGGCCAGGGCAACAAGGTGACGCCACATCACGAACGGGCGGGCTGTGGGTGTTGGTCCCCGGCAGGGACGTCAGGCCCCACCTGCCCCCGTGCCCGGCCCGGAGACTGAGAGCGCATCCCCCGGAGGAGTTCCGTGCATGCCCGCCGGCACCGTCGGTCTCGACGGCTCGACCCAGAGCATCGCCGCGGCCGACTGGGCCGCCCGCGAAGCGGAACAGCGCGAGGCGTCCCTGCGTCTGGTCCATGCCTGGGAACCGCAGCCCCGCACCTGTACGCCATTGGCCGGTGCCTTCGCGCCGGTCGACATCGAAGCGCAGCGCGGGCGGGACCACCCGCTGCTGCCGTGTTGACCGCCGCCGCGGACGCCGACCTGCTGATCGTCGGCTCCCGGGGTCTTGGTGGATTGGCCGGGTTCCTGGTCGGCTCCGTCGCGCTCGCCGCAGGGGCCCGCAGTGAGCGGCCCGTGGTCCTGGTACGCGCCGGTGAGGACGCCGCGGACGAACACCTGCCGGACGCCATGGGATCCGCGTCCACCGGCACGCCCTACCGCGACGTCGTGCTGGGCCTGGATCTGGAGAACCCCGGCGAAGGCGTCGTCGGCTTCGCATGCGAGGCGGCCCAGCGCCGCGCGGCCGACCTGAGGGTGGTCCACGGCTGGAGTCCGCCGCCCGCCGGCCTTCGACGCCGGACTCGACGCCGAACTGTCCGAACCGTCCGAGGAGGTGAGCCGTCGTCCGGCTGAGGCGTTGCGGCCGTGGAAGGACAAGTTCCCCGGCGTCCAGGTGCGCGAGCAGGCTGTGGTCGGCAGCATCGGCCGGCACTTCGCGCACGCCTCCCGTGACGCGGCCCTGGTCGTCGTCGGCCGACGCAACCGCCGTACCCTCGTCGGGGGTCACATCGGACCGGTGACGCATGCGGCACTGCAGCATGCACACGACTGACGTACCCCCGCGGTACACGGCGTCAGTACACGGAGGCAGGCCAGGTACAGGCCACGGCGACGACTACCCCCACGTCCAGCAGCACGCCGAGACTCAGCCACGGGTCGAACCAAATGGCCTTGAGTACAAGCCCGGTCGAGGCGGCGACCAGAGCCGCGGTGGGCCACCATCCGGCACCCGCCGCCACGCCGACGCCGGCGATGACGTACACGAGCGCCGTGTACCAGGCCAGGGCCAGGGCCACGGCTCCGGCCGTCGCCGCGGGCACGCGAACCGCCGTGAGCGCCCACGAGTGCCCGGGGACGAACGGGGCCGGTCCGCAGGGTTGCTGTGGTGCCGTCCAGACGCCCGGGTGCAGCAGCCCGTGCACGATGAGGAACGTCGCCACCAGCAGGGTCGTCACGACAACTCCTCCGAACTGCCGGGCTCGACGCCACCCATGTCGAGGCGGAAGGGCGGATACGTGTCCGTCATCAGGGCGGCGTAGGCGGCCACACGCAGCACCCACCGGTTGAGGCCCAGGATCAGATCGAACAGGCCCCGTGGGTACTTCTCGGTGAAGGCCAGCGTGACGGCTGCGATCATCGCCAGCACCGCGACCAGCCCGCCGTACCACCAGCCGAGGTGGTAACCGCCCAGGAAGAATCCGATGACGATGTAGTGCGGGATGGCCAGCAGCCACCACTTCACCAGCACCAGGCCCCGGGAGAGGCGCTCGGGGTACGCGATGTCCAGCCGCGCCGGGTAGTCCCGCTCCTCGCCCAGGCTGAACGGCGGATACCGGTCGGTGCCCAGCGCGCCGTACGAGTAGTACGCCACCCGCCAACTCCAGCGCAGCACCCCGAGGTTGAAGTCGAACAGGGACCTTGGGTAGCGCCCGGTGAACAGGATGCTGAAGAACGCGATGCCGCTCACCACGGTGAAGGCCATCCAGAGGAAGAGCAGCACCACGTAGTGAGGGATGGCCAGGATCCACTTCACCAGCCACAGCCACCGGGACAGTGGCACGTCCAGCACCGCGTTCACGCGGACGGGACGGTCCGGTGTTCCCGCCAGGGTTGTCATGGCGATCAACTCCTTCGGCCCATGGCTCCAGATGCGCCGACTTGGGCCCAAGCCCAGCGTGGCGGTCGAGCGGCAGCCCGCGCGAGGGCCGGTGGGGGCCGTTCGGGGACCATCGGTCCCGGTCGGAGCGGTCCCTCGGAGTGGGCGGCGTCCGGGGCCGGTGCGAGCCGGCGGGCGTGCGAGGCGGACGGGTATCGGGAGGGAACAGGAAGCAGTCGGTGGCGAACAGCCCCGGCCCGGCGCACCGATCCGGGTTGTCCTGCTGGACGATCTCGAGGTCGTACGGCGTCGGGTGCTGGACGCGGTCATGAGGGGCGCGTCCGGGTAGGTCCTCAAGCAGCGTCAGGACTCGGACCAGGTGTCGACCGTGCCTCGCCGGCCGGGCCGGTCCATGACCGGCTCCGGTGGGAAGGCCGCTGACACCCGGGCCGAACGTCCCCCGGCTCGCCCCCGGACGGCCCAAGCCCCGCCCGGTGCATCACGCGCACTCTGGCTCGCGGGCCCCGGACGCCGCCGGGCTCGAATCGGGAGGACGACGGACATGAGCGTGCGCGTGGGCATCAACGGCTTCGGCCGTATCGGACGCAACTACCTGCGCTGCGTGCTGCAGCGCGCGGAGACCGAGGTCGGCACGGCTGTCGAGGTCGTGGCGATCAACGACCTCACCTCGCCGACGGCACTGGCGCACCTGCTGGCATACGACTCGACGTACGGCCGCATCGGCCGCACCGTGGAGCACGACGACACCTCGATCACCGTCGACGGGCACCGCATCGTGGTGACCGCCGAACGTGACCCCGGCGCCCTGGACTGGGGCGGCCTCGGCGTGGACGTCGTCATCGAGTCCACCGGCCGTTTCCGCACCCGTGAGCAGGCGGGGCTGCATCTGAGGGGCGGCGCCCGCAAGGTGCTGCTCTCCGTGCCGGGCAAGGGCGTTGACGCCACCGTCGTGATGGGTATCAACGAGGACACCTACGACCCGGAGAGCGACCACGTCGTCTCCAACGCGTCCTGCACCACCAACTGCGTAGCGCCCATGGTCAAGGTCCTCGACGACCACTTCGGCTTGGTCAAGGGGTTGATGACCACCATCCACGGCTACACCAACGACCAGGTGGTCCTGGACGGCCCGCACAAGGATCTGCGGCGCGGGCGCAGCGCCGCGGTCAACATCATCCCCACCAGCACCGGTGCCGCCCGCGCCGTGGGGCTGGTCCTGCCGGAGCTGGCAGGCACGCTGGACGGCATCGCCGTACGGGTGCCGGTGGAGGACGGCTCGCTGACCGACCTGAGCGTTGTCCTCGAACGAGAGGTGACCGTGGACGAGGTGAACACCGCCTTCCGGGAGGCGGCGGACGGGCCGCTGAAGGGTGTCCTTCGGGTCTCCGACGCCCCGATCGTCTCCCGCGACATCGTGGGCGACCCCGCCTCGTGCGTTCTGGACGCCCCGCTGACCCAGGCGCACGGCGACCTGGTCAAGGTCTTCGGCTGGTACGACAACGAGTGGGGTTACACCAACCGCCTGCTCGAGCTCACCGAATACGTCGCCGCGCGGCTCCCGCAAGGCTGACCCCTCCCGGAATCCGTCACGCCTCCGGATCCCATACCGTCCTCTGCGCTGGGACGATACCGTGGCACATGACCGACATCGTCGGCCACCGGCATGGCATGGGGACCTGGAGGATCATCGGTGGGAAGCTCTGAGGAGCCCCGGGAAGCCCGCGTACAGCTCCCGCAGCTGAGGCTGGACGAGCTGCTGGAAGAACTGCAGGCCCGCCTGGACGCGGCGCGCGGTACCCGTGACCGGGTGCACAGCCTCCTGGAGGCCGTGCTCTCGGTAGGGCGCGACCTCGACGCGCGCGGTACGCTGCACAGCATCGTGGAGGCCGCGGCGACGCTCGTCGACGCGGAGTACGCCGCCCTCGGCGTGATCGGACCGGACGGCAAGCGGCTGTCCGCCTTCCACACCATCGGAGTCAGCCAGGAGCTGATCGAGAAGATCGGTCCCTTCCCGGAGGGGCACGGCATCCTCGGGGAACTGATCAGCCACCCCGAGCCACTGAGGCTGGTCAAACTCTCCGAACACCCCTCCTCGTACGGCTTCCCGGCTCACCACCCGCCCATGAACACCTTCCTCGGCGTCCCGATCCGAGTGCGCGACCAGGTCTTCGGCAACCTCTACCTGACCGAGAAGCGAGGCGGGCTGCAGTTCGACGGGGAGGACGAGTCCGTGCTGGCGACCCTGGCCGTCGCGGCCGGCGTCGCCATCGACAACGCCCGCCTTTACGAGGAGTCCCGGCTGCGCGAGCGCTGGCTGCAGGCGAACGCGGAGATCACCTACAACCTGATGTCCGGCCGCGCGCGCACCGAGGTCCTCGGCCTGATCGCCGAGCGGGCCGGTGAGATCACCGGCTCGGCCCTGGCGGCGGTCGCGCTGCCCATGGAGGACACCGAGTCACTCGCGGTGGAGATCGCCGTCGGGATGGAGGCCGAGGCGCACCGGGGGCTCGTACTGCCCATGGACAGGAGCCTGATGGGTCTGGCCTTCTCCGGCGCCGAACCCGTCACCAGCGCGGATGTCGGCCACGACGAACGGATCTCCCTGGAGCCTCCGCGCTTCGGGGGACTGGGCCCCGCCGTGGCCGTGCCCATCGGCACGGACAAGGCGGGCCCACGAGGCGTGGTCCTGTTGGCACGAGAAGCCGGTCGTCAGGCGTTCTCGGCAACGGAGACCGAGACCTTGCAGACCTTTGCCGCGCAGGCCGCCGTCGCGATGGAACTCGCGGAGCGCCGCCAGGACGCCGAGGAGGTCGCGGTGCTCAAGGACCGCGACCGCATTGCCCGGGACCTGCACGACCTGGCCATCCAGCGACTGTTCGCCACCGGCATGACGCTGCAGAGCGCCGGCCGCTTCATCGAGCACGAAGAGGCCGCCGAGCGTGTCGTACGCGCGGTCGACGACCTGGACGAGACCATCAAGATCATCAGGTCGACGATCTTCGGCTTGCGTTCCCGTGAGGGCGGCGCCGGCACCGGGCTGCGAGCGCGCGTGGTGCGCGCGGTCGGCGAGGCGGCGACGGTGCTGGGCTTCGCGCCCAGCCTGCGCATGGAAGGCCTGCTGGACACCGATGTGCCGAGGGACGTCGCCGACCACGTCGTCGCCGTGCTCTCCGAGGCCCTGACCAACATCGCCCGGCACGCCCGGGCCGGCCGCGCCGACGTGGCCCTGGAGACCGACGGCAGCGAGATCCGGCTGACCGTCTCCGACAACGGCGTGGGCATCCCGTCCGAGGGCCGGCGCAGCGGCCTGCGCAACATGGAGGAACGGGCCCGGCAACTGGGCGGAGCACTCGACCTCGGCAGCCCGGCCGAAGGCGGCACCGTGCTCGCGTGGCGCGTACCGCTGTCCCCGGAATAGGAGGGGCGGCACCTCCCGCCGACAGGCGCGGCCACGACCGGAGCACACCGGGGCGTACGCCGTCCGGTGACCGGGTACCCGAAGACGGGATGTTCTTCACCGACGCCAAGCAGGGCCTCGCCCAACTGAAGGTGGCAGCGGGAGAGTTCGTCGACGGATCCACGGACAGGACACACCGGGACGGCGCCCTATTTATTGTGGATTGATGATTTTTCACCTCAGAAGAAGCTGAGAAACTCCTGTGCCAGGCTGGCCGCGCCTGATCGACACCTTCGTGGCCCAACCTGTTGGAGGAGACCCACCCATGAGCCTGGTCAACGGCTTGCCTGTGCACGTTCTGCTCGTGCATTTCGTCGTCGTGCTCGTTCCGCTGACAGCGCTGGCACTCGTGGTCGGGGCGATCTGGCCGGGCGCGGCGCAGCGCATGGGCATCGTGTTGCCGCTGCTCGCGCTGGTGACGCTGGGGAGCGTGCCGCTCACCACGCAGGCCGGGGAGTGGCTGGAGGAACACGTTCCCGGCAATGCGCTGGTGCGCCGGCACGCCGAGCTTGGCGACGGCCTGCTCCCCTGGGCCGGGGGCCTGTTCGTTCTGGCGACCGTTGTCTGGTGGACGGCCCGCCGCACCGCCGCGGCCGGCACTGCGCGCGGCACCCACCGGTCCGCCACGCCAGTGCGCATCGCGGCGGCGGTTCTGTCGCTCGCTGTGGCCACGGGAGCTGTTGTGGACGTCTACCGTATCGGGGACTCAGGGGCGAAGGCCGCGTGGCACGACGGCTTCTCCAAGGCGGCGTCCGGTGGCGACGGGGACGACGACTGACTCTCGGCAGAGGCGGATGTAAGTGCTCACCCGGCCTCTGCGTCGGCCGCCGCCGACGCCCCGATGCGCATGGACATTGCGGCGAGCTCCCACTCGACGTTGACGTACTCGCATGGGTGTGTCCTCCCGCTGGGCGCGGACGTGGTCGTATGCCTCCCGGGCAGCGGCCGCGTTGGCGGTACCCAGACGCCGGGGAAGTGTGTCCGGACGGCGGCGGTGAACGAGTCGATCGCCGGCGATCAGTGAGCGCGGCGAGGCCGCCAGGCAGGACGACGTATCGGCACGGGGCGGCCGAAGTGACGCAGAGCGAGTGCGGTGGCCGGGACCGTGAGGGCATGGTCGGTAGGGTCCCCGAGGCCCAGTTCGGTGGCGGGGCGTGGCGAGTTGATCAGGACGGCGCCGTCGGGGCGCGGTCCTGCGAAGACATCGACCTGGTGCAGCAGCGTTGGGTCCTGGACGATCAGTACATCTGGCCGCATGACGGGCTTGCGCACCTGGATCGGCCGGTCGTCGACCCGGCGGAACGCCACGACCGGAGCCCCGGTCCGCTCCGAGCCGAACTTCGGGAACGCCTGGGTGTACCGGTCCTCCATGAACGCCGCCACGGACAACAACTCCGCGGCCGTGACGGCGCCTTGGCAGCCACGGCCGTGGATGCGTACCCGGAACACGGCACTCTGCTTCCACAGTGGCCTCCGTGTCTTCGTAACGCCGGGCAGGGCCGGCTGCGCAGGGGCGAGCGTCCCCGGTGGAGCGTGGGGTCCCCGGTACGTCGATGCCGGATGGATCGGGGACCCGGGAGTCACTCGTGCGGGACCACCGCGACGGGGCAGGGGACGTGGTGCATCACCGCGTGCGCGACCGGTCCGGTGTGCGTGCCGAGCGTGGCCGGCCGGACCCTGCGGCCCACGACCAGCAGACCGGCGTCCTGCGAGGCGTTCAGCAACAGCTGCGCCGGACGCCCGTTCTCCACCAACTCCTGGATCTTCACCGTCGGGTACTTCTCCCGCCACGGCCGAAGTGTCGCGTCCAGCGCCCGCTCGGCGGCCCGCTTCGCCACCGCGCTCATCCTGGCCACCGCCGCCCTCTGGGTGTAGGGCATGTGCCAGGCGTGCACCACCCGCAGCGGCGCGCCGCGCAGCGCCGCGTTCTCCAGGGCGAACGCCAGCAGCTCCTCGCACGGGTGCGCGGTGTCCACGCCGACCACGACATCGCGGTACGGGGTGCGCGCCGACGGCCGACCCTCCTCGTCCGGCGCATGGTCGTCCTCGGCGGTCCGGTCGGCCCGTACGAGAATGACCGGCCGGGTCACGTGGGCCACGGTCGCGAGCGCCACCGAACCTGCCATGAACCCGCCGAGCCCGCTGAAGGCCCGGCTGCCCAGAACCAGCAACTCGCCCTCGGCACCCGCCGCGACGAGGGCTTCGGCCGCGGGCCGGGCGATCTGCTCAGCGCTGAGGCAGACCTGCGGGTAGCGCTCGTTCAGCCGGTCCATGGCTCCATTGAGGATCCGCTGCGCCCAGTACCGCGGCGCCTCGAGCTCGGGCAGTGACGACGTGTCGGAGGGCAGGCCCTCCCACGCGTGCACCAGGCGCAGCGGCAGGCCGCGCCGCAATGCCTCCCCGGCCGCCCAATCTGCGGCGGCGAGGCTCTCGGGTGAGCCGTCCAGCCCAACGACCACGGGGCGAAGCACGGCCAACACCTCCCCGGATCGACGTCCGCACACCTTCCGGCGGACCTCTGCGCCACCAGCCTCCCGGTGAAGGAGCCCGCCGTGGCAGGGGCCGCGTGGCCTCGACAGCGGGTCGAACGGCCCTTTGTGCCTGATCAGGCCGTGTGTCGGGAGGAGGAGCCCACCGGAACCCGGAATGGGGCCACTCGGCTCATGCCACCAACGGGTCGGTGCTCGAGTCAGAAGGAGTCGCGAGAGGAGCCTGCTGCGCGACGCGAACATCCTGGAGGATGCCATGCACGGCACTCCGCACATCGTGAGCGATGTGATGACCCGCACTGTTGTCGCCCTCAGCCGCCAAGCGACGTTCAAGGACATCGTCAAGACCATGCAGCACTGGAAGGTCAGCGCCATGCCCGTGCTGGAGGGCGACAACCGGGTGATCGGGGTCGTCTCCGAGGCCGACCTGCTGCCCAAGGAGGAGTTCCGCGACGGCGACCCGGACCGGTACACCCAACTGCGTCGGCCGGCCGACCTGGTGAAGGCCGGTGCGGTGACCGCCGAGGAGCTGATGACCGCCCCGGCACTGACCGTCCCCGCGTACGCGTCCCTCGGGCAGGCCGCGCGGATCATGGCGCTCCACAAGGTGAAGCGCCTGCCCGTGGTCGACGACGACGGTGATCTGCAGGGCATCGTCAGCCGGTCCGACCTGCTGAAGGTCTTCCTGCGGGACGACGAGGACATAGCCGAAGAGGTCGGGCGCGATGTCGTCGCTCTTCTGTTCCCCGCACCGCTCGAGCCGATCTCGGTGAAGGTCCACAACGGAGTCGTGAAGCTCACCGGAAGGATCGCCGACACCACCCTCGTACCCATCACCACACGTCTGGTCCGGGCTGTCGAGGGCGTCGTGGACGTCGACTGCGCGCTCATGGGCCCGCACCGCCGACCCGACCTCGACCCGGATCTGACGGACAACGGGACGAATGCGCCGCCATCGGGAGTCGGCGGCGGGGCATGAGGCGGTCGCCTCAACCCGCAGCCAACGGGCGGAGGTTGGGCCAGGGCCTACTGGGCCCAGCAGGGCACAGGTCGGCCCACGCCCGGCCCCGCCGCGGCGCGGGACGCTGGAAGTGGCCAAGAAGTGGAGGAGGGAGACATCGCTGGCATGATCGAGCGACTGCCGGGTTGGCCGACCCTGCCCGACCTTCGGCTGGGTCGAGACCGGTTTCCCCGGGACGCACACTGTCCCCGGACTGCACGGTCCCCGCACCGAGGAGCACCTGGCGGACGAGAAGTACGTGCTGCGGGCGGAGCTCCCGGGCATTGACCCCGCCAACGATGTCGAAATCACTGTCACGGAAGGCGTTCTGACCCTGCGGGCCGAGCGCAGTGAGGAGACGACACAGAAGCACCGCACGGAGTTCCACTACGGCACTTTCGCCCGCTCCGTCCGGCTGCCGGCCGGCGCCAGGGGGGATGAGGCCACTGCTGATTACAAGGGCGGCGTTCTGACCGTCACGATCCCGGTGCCCGAGACGAAGACGGGCACGAAGACCATCCCGGTGCGGCAGCGCTGAACGAGAGCTCGAGTGCAGCCGCGCCAGGTGTGAGCGGCCGGTACGCCGGCCGCTCACGCGTCTGCCCGGACTTCAACGCGGCCCGGCACTGGGCGCGGCACGGCGCAGCCGCCCAAGGAGCCTGACGGCAGGGCCGTTGGACTCACCCGTCAGCGACGATCGCCAGGTGACTGTGGGCGGTGGCGCGGCGGGCGGCACCTGCGCGGCCGGGCCGTGAGCCGCGCGCGTTCCTCCAGCTCGTGGCGCCTGCCGTCATGACCGACGGCACCGCGTGCGGATGGGACAGCGGCAGAGCCGGTACGGCGTGCACGCGCATTCCGTGCAACTCGGCGGCGGTGCAGGCGATTTCCCGCAGGGAATCAGCGGCCGCTGCCGGCACGCCGGCAGCGGCCGCGTTCCGCCCCGCTGCTGCCGGATGCCGCCACCCGGCTTCGACAGCAGGATCGTTGGCCCGGACCGTGACTGCCGGGCACTGGGACAGGTCCAGGACGTGCACACTGATCCCGAGCGGTGATTCCAGGATCACCCAGCCTTGCTGCCGCCCCACTGCGGGCCGACCAGGTCCCACTCCCTGCCCCACTGGGCGAAGCGTCGTTGGTCGAGTCGCCACCGTACGGCGGCGCCGGCGCCCAATGTGGCACCGGAGACGGCGAGGGCGGCAGCCGCACCGAAGAGGACGGCCTCGGCGGTAGCCTCGGTCGGACCGGTCGGCTTGGTGGTGAGGACTCCGCGGTCGTCCTGCCAGACCGTGAGTCGGGACCCGGCCTGCAGCCCGGCGCTCACCCGGGTGTATCCGCTACGGGCGGTGCCGTCGGGGGACGTCCAGCGCACTTTCGCCAGGACCCGGTTCCCGCTTGCCTTGACCGTCGGCGCATCCTGCGGGACGGCGCTGAGCAGGACGGCCTGCACGGAATGGCGCTCGGCGCGCTGGTGGGCGAACTCCTCGGCAGCCGCATGGGCCGTCACCAGCCCGGCGATGGCGCCACCCACCGCGATGACCACCCACATCGCCAGGACGATCCAGGCTTCGGCGATGTCGTCGTGCCGTCGCAACGGATTGCGCCGCCACCGCCACAGTCGCTTTGTCGTTCTGCTGCTGCCGTGCATCCGTCCGCCCTCCTCGGTCCTCCCAAGCATCGCCACCTTCTGAAGGTGACCCCTGGGGCGCGTGGCGTGACAGGGGCCGACCGGACGGGATCCGGGGCCGGTCGGCCTGTGCTGGGCCGAACCTCGCCCCGCTCATCCGTGAAGGCGCCGGCCGGCCACCCGACGGGGCCGACCGGCCCATGCGGATGCCACCGACCCGGGACAAGCTGGATGTGCGGGGCTCCCGGCGGGGCGTCGAATGCTCGAGTTCCTGCCTGTCGACGGCGGTTCGCCGGCTCCGAGATCCCGCAGGCGATCAGGAGGTGAGGCGCGACATGAAAGGCTACGTGTTCCACAGCCCCGGGCAGGCCGCCTGGGAAGAGGTGCCCGACCCCGGCATCCAGGAAGCCACCGACGCGATCGTGCGGGTCGATGCCGTCACCATCTGCGGAACGGACCTGCACATTCTCAAGGGCGACGTACCCGAGGTCCCGCCCGGCACCGTCCTTGGGCACGAGGCGGTGGGCGAGATCGTCGAGGTCGGCAGCGACGTGCGCAGCGTACGGCCCGGAGACCGGGTCCTGGTCTCCTGCATCAGTGCCTGCGGGCGGTGCCGTTACTGCCGGGAGGCCATGTACGGGCAGTGCCGGGGCGGCGGGGGCTGGGTCCTGGGCCACCTGATCGACGGCACCCAGGCCGAGTACGTGCGCGTCCCGTTCGCCGACCTCTCCGTGCATCCGCTGCCCGCCGCGGTGGACAGCGAGGATGCCGTGCTGGTGGCCGACATCTTCCCGACCTCCTACGAGGTGGGCGTGCTCAACGGGCACGTACGTCCCGGAGACACCGTCGCCGTGGTCGGGGCGGGACCCATCGGCCTGGCCGCGATCGCCACGGCCCGGCTGTTCTCGCCCGAGCGCATCGTCGCCGTGGACCTGACGCCCGCCCGTCTGGAGGCCGCCAGGAAGCTCGGCGCCGAAGCCGTGGCCGACGCTCACGAAGCCCCTGAGCAGCTGATCGCCGACCTCACCGAGGGGCTCGGTGCCGACGTGGTCATCGAGGCGGTCGGCGTACCGGACAGCTTCGAGCTGTGCACCCGCATGGTGCGGCCCGGCGGGCACGTGGCCAACGTCGGTGTGCACGGCAAGCCCGTGACCCTGCACCTGGAAGACTTGTGGATCAAGAACGTGACCATCACCACGGGGCTGGTCGACACCCACTCCACGCCCACTCTGCTGCGGATGGCGGCGTCCGGTCGGCTGCCGACCTCGCAACTGGTCACCCACACCTTCCCGCTCGACCGCATGGAGGAGGCGTACGAGGTCTTCGCCCACGCGGCCGAGACGGGGGCGCTCAAGGTCGTCCTCGGCGGACCGCAGCGCGAGGTCGTCGCCGTCCACGCACCATGACGTCGACGCACCGTGACGGGAGGAACACCGAAGAACACCACCGCGTGGGCCCCCGGAGCAATGGCCGGTCGGCCCACGTGGCGTCGTGCCACGCAGCCAGGGGCCCGAGCCGGCCGACGGGCGCGACGGGCAGGCAGGAGCGCCGGCGCCTTCGTCCGGTGCCGAGCCGTCTGCCGTTCGTCGTCACGAGCCGCGGTCAACGCCGACCGGCGCGTCGGAGATCTCGGACGCCCATGCGTCGATCGCGGCCCAGTCGCGGTAGTCCCCGAAGCGGCCACCGACGAGCCGGAACATGATGTAGGCGTCCGCGTCTTCCACGGTCTCCATGGGCCGCGCCTCGGCCCTCAGCCCCTGCTCGACCAGCCCGGCGGCCGGGCCGACCCTCCTCGTCCGGTGCGGACGGTGCTGCGCCGCCTCTACCGCCGTCCCGACTCGGTATCCGTGCTTTCCCTGGTGTGCCGCGGTATGGGCCGAACGGCCCCGGCCGGGGCCGAACCACCCCTGCTGTCGCCCGGCTGCGGGTGCCACGGTGAAGGTGGAGTTGAGGGCTGAATTCCCGTACAGACCGACGAAAGGCGGTGGGAAAAATGGAGCTGCCCCTGGTCGTGGGCGTCGACGGATCGGACGGGAGTCTCGCGGCGGTCGACTGGGCCGTGGACGAGGCGGCGCGGCACGGTCTGCCGTTGCGGCTGGTGTACGCCTCGTTGTGGGAACGCTACGAGGGTGCTGTTCCGTCCGACAAGCTCGAACGCCCCTCTGAGCGGGTGATGGCAGAGCATGTGATTGCCTCCGCCGCGGAGCGTGCCCGGCTGCGCGATCCGGAGGTGAAGGTCTCCGCCGAGGTGGTCCCCGAGGAAGCGGTCTCCACCCTGCTTCGTGAGGGCCGCAACGCGTCCGTGCTGGTGACGGGCTCCCGTGGGCGCGGTGAACTGACGGGTCTGCTCCTCGGCTCGGTAGGACTGGCTGTGGCGGCCCGTGCCCACAGTCCGGTGGTCGTGGTCCGTGGCGACAAGGCCGGCCTCGAAGCCACGCACGAGCGGATCGTGCTCGGTGCGGGAGAGACGGCGACCGCCGGTGAGGCCGTTCGGTTCGCCTTCCACGAGGCCGAGGTACGCGGGTGCACCCTGGACGTCGTACGCGCCTGGCGTTGCCCCGCACACGAAGGCGCCGACCACCCCAAGCTGGCTGAGGATCCGGCGCACCGCCACGAGGAACGGGCGTCAGCCCTGCTCGACTCCCTGCTGGAGGACGCGAGCGCGGACCACCCGGGCGTCCGGGTGCGCCGCAGCACCGTCGAAGGACCCGCGCGCAAGGTGCTGCTGGCCCGGTCGGCCGCCGCAGACCTCGTGATCGTCGGAGCGCAGCGCCGCAGCGGTCACCTCGGCCTCCAACTCGGCCGGGTGGCCCACATGTTGCTGCACCACGCCGATTGTCCGGTGGCGATCGTGCCGCACCAGGCGTGATTGTGCACCGCCCACCAACCCCCGACACGTCCCGCAACATGCTTGCACCGGTGCTGCGGGACGTGCGCGCCGTTGTCTTCGACACCGACGGAGTGATCACGGACTCCGCCCGGGTGCACGCTGCGGCGTGGAAGGAGGCGTTCGACGCCTTCCTGTGCGCCGGCCCGCCCCAGGACGCCGGCCGACGCCGCCCGTTCGACGTACGGGACGACTATCTGCAGTACGTGGACGGCAAATCCCGCCTGGACGGCGCCGCGGCCTTCCTGCGCTCACGCGGCATCGACGCGTCCGCCGAAACAGTGAGCGTCGTGGCGGCGGACAAGGAGCGTCTGTTCACCGAGCGGCTGCGCACGCACGGCGTCGACGCGTACCCCGGAACGGTACGGCTGGTGCGTGCGCTGCGCCGGGCCGGTGTACCACGGGCGGCCGCCTCCGCGTCCCGTCACGCCGGCGAACTGCTCGCCCGGGCGGGGGTGCTCGACCTTTTCGACGTCCTCGTGGACGGCGGCGAGGCAGCCCGCCTGGGCCTGCCGGGCAAGCCACAACCCGACCTCTTCCTGGAGGCGGTCCGCCGCCTGGGCGTCCCGGTCGGTCGTGCTGCGGTCGTCGAGGACGCCCTGGTGGGCGTGGAGGCGGGCTGCCGCGGCGGGTTCACGCTGGTGATCGGCGTGGACCGCGCGGCCGGCCCGGAAACGAGGGAGAGACTGTTGCGGCACGGAGCCGACATCGTCGTATCCGACCTGGGAGAACTGGTCACGCAAGGAGCGTCGAAGTGACGGGCTGGACCTGGGAGTACGAGGGCTATGAGCCCGCCGACGAACGCCTGAGGGAATCCCTGTGCACGCTGGGCAACGGCTACTTCGCCACGCGGGGGGCGTTGCCCGAATGCGGCGCGGACGAGGTGCACTACCCGGGCACGTATGTGGCCGGCTGCTACAACCGGCTCACCTCCGGCGTGGCCGGCCACCAGGTCGAGAACGAGGACCTGGTCAACGTGCCGAACTGGCTGCCACTGCGCTTCCGGTTGGCCGGGCAGCAGTGGGTCACCCCCGACACAGCGACCGTGCTGGAGCATCGTATGACCCTGCACCTGTCCGCCGGGCTGCTGGAGCGACGGACGCGCTACGAGCTCGGCGAGGGACGGGTGCTGGCGGTCCGTCAGCAGCGTCTCCAGCACATGGCCGACCCCCATCTCGCCGCGCTGCGCACCGAGTTCACGGCCGAGGGTTTCTCCGGCGGGCTCGACGTCGAGGCGGCACTCGACGGCGGCGTCACCAACTCCGGCGTGCCACGTTACCGAGACCTGGACGGCAGCCACCTCACCCATGTGCACACGGGGACGGCCGCCCCGGACACCGTATGGCTGCGCTGCCGCACCCGGACTTCCGACATCCGTATCGGCATGGCGGCACGATTGAGCGCCGACGCCACCGTCACGATCCGACACGAAGTGCCGCGCGCCGCACAGCTGTTGCACCTGCACCTGGCCGACGGCCGTACCGCCGTCGTCGACAAGACCGTCGCCCTGCACACCTCGCGCGACCCGGCCATCAGCGATCCCCTGTCCGCCGCCGTCGACCGGGTGACCCGGGCGCCGGGCTTCGACGAACTGGTCGAGTCGCACCTCACGGCCTGGGACCAGCTGTGGCGCCGCGCGGACCTCGATGTCGACGGGGAGGCGGGCCGTATCCTGCGGCTGCACCTCTTCCACGTCCTGCAGACGCTCTCCCCGCACACCGCCGACCTCGACGTCGGTGTACCCGCCCGGGGTCTGCACGGCGAGGCCTACCGCGGTCACGTCTTCTGGGACGAGCTGTTCGTCCTGCCCTATCTCAACCTGCACTTTCCCGAGGTCTCGCGCGCCCTTCTCCGCTACCGCCACCGGCGACTCGAACAGGCCTGCACCGCCGCCCGGGAGATGGGCCGCCGGGGTGCGCTGTATCCCTGGCAGAGCGGCAGCGACGGGCGCGAGGAGACCCAGCGACTGCACCTCAACCCCCGCTCGGGACGCTGGCTGCCCGACCACTCCCGGCTCCAGCACCATGTCGGATCGGCCATCGCGTACAACGTGTGGCAGTACTGCGAGGCCAGCGGCGACACCGAGTTCCGGCACACCAAGGGTGCCGAGATGCTGCTGCAGATCGCCCGCTTCTGGGCCGACTCGGCCGTCTACGACGAGGCGCTCGGACGGCACCGCATCAAGGGCGTGGTCGGCCCCGACGAGTACCACGACGCGTATCCAGGCGCGCAGAAGCCGGGCCTCGACGACAACGCGTACACGAATGTCACGGCCGCCTGGGTACTCACCCGCACGTTGGAGCTGCTTGGTTCCCTTCCCGAGCCGCGGCGGCGCGAACTGGTCGAGCGCGCAGGGCTCGACGGCGGCGAGCTCGAACAGTGGGAGGACGTCTCCCGCACTCTCCATGTGCCCTTCCATGACGACGTCATCAGCCAGTTCGAGGGTTACGGCGACCTCGCGGAGCTCGACTGGGACGCCTACCGCACGCGGTACGGGGACGTCAGGCGCCTCGACCGGATCCTGGAGGCGGAGGGCGACACCGTCAACCGCTACCGTGCCTCCAAACAGGCCGACGTACTGATGCTCGGGTACCTTTTCTCGCCGGCCGAACTGCGGGACCTGTTCCGCCGGTTGGGTCTGCAACTCGACGAGGACATCTGGCGGCGCACCGTCGACCACTATCTGCAACGCACCAGCCACGGCTCCACGCTCAGCGGCCTCGTCCACGGCTGGGTCCTGGCCCGCGCCCGGCGCTCGGAGGCGTGGAAGTTCTGCCAGGAGGCCCTCCAGGGCGACATCGCCGACGTGCAGGGCGGTACCACCGGTGAGGGAATCCATCTGGGCGCCATGGCCGGCACCCTCGACCTCGTCCAGCGCGGCTTGACCGGACTGGAGACGCGGGGCGGGGCGTTGTGGCTCGATCCCGTGCCGCTGCCAGAACTGTCCTCGTACGGCTTCGCCTTGCGCTACCAGGGTCACTGGGGGGTGCAACTCAGATTGGAGCGCGGACTGTTGGAGATCGCGGTGCCGTCGTCGGACGGCTCGCCGATCGACGTACGGCTGCCGGACCGGGCGGTCTGCCTGCAGCCGGGGGAGACGTGCCGGCTGATGCTCGGAGGCTGACGGCGAACCGCGGCCGTGCGCGGGCCGCAGCGAGGACGACCGGGTCGCGCGCGGGAGCGCCGGCAGATCGCCGTTCCGGGAGAGCCGCGTGGCCCAGGCGTCGACGGCCCAGGAGCGCGGCACCGCGTGTCCTGCGGCGCGCAGCCGGCCGGGCACGAGAGCCCAAGGGCCACACGCGGCCGCCGAGCATGCCCAGTGCCGGACCGACGGCGTGCACTTGCTCCGGTGTGCGGAACAGGGCGCCAACCACATTTCTGGCGCCGGTCCCGGGCAGGGCCCAGGCGGTGCCAGTCCGGCGCGCCGATGCCGATGGTCAGCTGGACTGCACCATCGGCGGCAGGAGATGGGCGCTCGCTTCGCCGGACACAGAGACGGCGCGTCGGTCGTTTCCTCCGCCTCGTACGGCCCGACGATCCTGCGGTACGCGCACTGCTCCATCGCTCCGGTGCGGTCCGGGAAGGCGAGAATGCCCATGCCGCCTGTGGTGACAATGGTCCGGCGGCGGGAACGCTTCGTCGGGCCGCCGAACGCCGTGCCTCACCGGGAGGGGCGGTCACCCGGCTCGGGCTGCTCCAGATGCGTTGCGAGCACCGCGGCCTGCACGCGGCGCTGGACGCCCAGCTTGGCCAGCAGCCGTGAGATGTGGTTCTTGACGGTCTTCTCCGAGAGGTAGAGCCTCTTGCCGATCTCGCGGTTGGTGAGTCCGTCCCCGATCAGCGTGAGGATCTCTCGCTCGCGCGGGGACAGGCCCGCCAGCTCGGGGGCGAGGGCCGGCTCCTCGGCGGGCTCGGCGCGCAGGGACCGCATCAGCCGGGCCGTGGTCGCCGGGTCCAGCATGGACTGGCCCGAGGCGACGGTGCGCACCGCGGAGACCAGGTCCGAACCCTTGATCTGCTTGAGCACATAGCCCGAGGCCCCGGCCATGATCGCGTCGAGCAGTGCCTCCTCGTCGTCGAAGGAGGTCAGCATCAGCACGGCGAGCTCGGGCATCCGGCTGCGTAGATCGCGGCAGACCGAGATGCCGTCCCCGTCCGGCAGGCGTACGTCCAGGACGGCCACGTGCGGCCGCACCGCCGGGGCCCGCACGAGCGCGTGCTCCACGTTCTCGGCGTCGCCGACGACGGAGATGTCCGACTCGGCCTCCAGCAGGTCGGCGATTCCCCGTCGCACCACTTCGTGGTCGTCGAGCAGGAATACGCGGATCGGGTCCTGCGCCGTGAACCTGGGTGCCTCGGTCATGTCGACCCCTCCTGGAGATGTGGCACACGGACTGCGGGCCGCGCGTCACGACGATCATCACTCGACGGGGCCGGTCGCACTAGGGCCGACCGGCCCCACTCGTGCTCGCGGCCCCCTGAGGGATCCGTACCCGTACAGGACCGGTTGTCCCGCACATGGGCGGAGACTCGGTCTCCGGCGCAGGTAGTGGAGCGGGCGTCGGAGCGCGGCCTGGCGCGGAGGAGGAGCGTGTCGGGCGCGTTCGTGGGCGAGTGACGGGCTGGGTCCTGGCGGACGGGACGGTCTGCGTACCTGTCCTGTGGGTCTCGAACGTGTGCAGGAGTCAGACCGCGGTCCGGTCCGGGCCGTCGAGCGCGAACTCCACGTCCACGACCCCTTCGACCGCGCGGACCAGGCGCGCTGCCACGGGCACGAGGGAGGTGTTGTGGACCCGGCCGCCGAGTGTCACGACGCCGTCGCGGACCTCGACGTACACGGTGGAGGGAGGCGTCGGGAAGAGGTACGAGACGATCTCGCGCCGGACCTCCTCGGCGATCTCCTCGTCGTCACGCAGGAACACCTTGAGCAGGTCCGCGCGACTGACAATGCCCTCGATGTGCCCTGTCTCGTCGACGACGGGCAGTCGCTTGACCCGAGCCCGCGCCATGGTCCGCGCGGCTTGTGCGAGTGTGGCGTCCGCCGGGACGGTGAGGGCGGGCGACGTCATGAGCTCACCGGCGGTCACGGAGCCGGCCTTGGCGAGGTCGGACAGCCGTCGCAACTGTGTGTGCCGGTCGGGGTCGCTGTCGCGGAACTCCTCCTTGGGCAGCAGGTCCGCCTCGGAGACGACTCCCACGACCCGGTTGCCGCGGTCCACGACGGGCACCGCGCTGACCTTCCGGTCCTGCAGAGTGCGCACGATGTCCTTGAAGGAGGCCTCGCGGCCGACGGTGGCGACGGCGCGGGTCATCACGTCACTCACGATGTGCGGGGACGCGTGCACGACGCCTCCTTGATCGCTTCGGTCCTCGGGACTGCCGGGCGTGTCACTGGCGGGTCCCGCTGCCGTACGGGCCGTACAGGTCCAGCAGCCGGATGCGGGCGGCCTGCAGACGGTGGGCCACCACCTCGCCCACCCACCCCGCGATCGCCCGGCCGAACGCGGGTTCCTCCCGGCAGAGCGCCCGAACGGCCGCGGCGTCGAACTCGTACGCCCGCAGTGGCGAAGCCGCCTCGCCGCCGAGGTGCCAGGTGTGCGGGGTGAACAGCCAGGACCAGCCGACGAGTTCGTTGTGTCCCAGAGACTCGATGACTGCAGCGCGGCGGCCGGGCACGCGCATGTCGAGGTCGACCGCGCCCGTGCGGATGATCCAGAACCGGTCGGCGCGACTGCCTTCCTCGAAGAGCCGCGTGCCCTGGGGGAACGACACCTCCCGGGCGATCCGCATCAGCTGCTGCCGGTGCTCGGCAGGCAGCGCCCGCGGCATGCTCGTGGTTGCGGGAGCGTTCATGGCGTGCCTCCAGTAAGGCGTACGGAGCTACCAGGAGCAGCGTGTGCCGACCGGCCCGGAACCGGCTATGGGCCACCTGGCCCCACGCCACGGGCCACCCGGCGGCGCGCCCCACCCCTGAGGCACCCTGTGCCACCCGGTGATCCGCGGTTCGATGGTGGTGAGAGAGCCACTCGGCGGAGCAGAAACCCGAGCGGAAAGGGGTGGAACACCATGGGTACGAGCCTGACTCCGGAGTTCTGGCGGGAGTTCGCCGTTCTCCTGGTGATCGCCATGGCCGTCACCGTTGTGCTCAGTGCAATGCTCGACGCGGTGTACCTGCGGTCGCAGCAGCACCGTGCCGCACGGCGGGCGTCGGGCACGGGGACGCCCGGGACGCCGTCCGGGACATCCGGGACGGCGCGTCGGCCGGAGCGGCCCGCCGTGCGCACGCCTGTGAAGAGCTGAGCCGGCTACCCCTTGCGGCTCCATTCACGGTACGCGGCCACAGCGGTCGGCAGGGTGGGGAAGATCAGGTCTCTGCCCACCGCTTCGGCGAGCCCGTACGCCTCCAGGTCGGCGAGAAGATCCTGTTTCACCCGGGCGAGGGCGAACACGATCCCGCGGCGGGTGAGTTCGCGGCGCAGTTCGTCGACCGCGTCCAGCGCGGTGATATCAACTTCGACGTTCGCCTCGGTGTTGAGGACGAACCAGTGGACCGGGCCGGTCTGTTCGTCCACCGCGGCCAGGGCGCGCCGGTGGAAATCCTGGGCGTTGGCGAAGAAAAGTGGTGAGTCGTAGCGGTAGACGAGCAGACCCGGGACAGTGCGGGCCTGTGGGTAGTCGTCCACGTCGTGCATGCCGGCCACGCCCGGCACGAGCCCCTCCACGGCGTCGTGAGGGCGGGCCACCCGGGTCAGCATCTCGGCCACGGACAGGCCGACGGCGACCAGCACGCCGTACAGGATGTCCAGGGTCAGTACCCCGGCCAGGCAGCCGAGCGCCAGCAGCAGCTCGCGCCGGCGGAAGGAGGCCAGCCGGCGAAAGCCCGCCAGGTCGATCATGCGGACGGCCGCGTACACGACGAGGGCACCCAGCACGGCCGACGGCGTATGGGCCAGCAGAGGGCTCAGGAACAGCAGGACGGCGAGCACCGCCACGCCCGCCACCAGCGAGTACGCCTGACTGCGGGCGCCCGTCGAGAAGGCGAGGGCGGTGCGGCTCGCGCTGCTGCTCACCGGGAAGCCGTGGAGGGCGCTCGCACCGAGACTGGCCGCGCCCATGGCCAGCAGCTCCTGGTTGGCGTCCACGCCTTCCTCGTCGTCCTCATGGCGCGTGAAGCCGCGCGCGGTGAGGATGACGTCGGTGTAGCCGACAAGGAGGACGCCGAGCGCGGGCAGCACCAGGGGCGGCAGTTCGGTCAGGTGCGGTAGGGCGACGTCGGGCAGTCCTGCCGGGACCTCGCCGATGACCTCGATGCCGTGTCGGTCGTCGAGGTGGAAGACCGCCACCGCCGCCGTGCCGAGCACGACGGCCAGCAGGGGGCCTGGGGCCCAGGGCAGCCACCGTGCCACCGCGAAGAGGAAGGCGAGTGCGGCGACGGCGAACAGCACGGTGGTCGAGTGCGCCTGCCCGAGACGCCGGATGAAGGACCACAGCTGCGGGAAGAAATCCCCGCCCGTCGTTCGCACGCCTGTCAGCTTCGAGAGCTGGCTCGTGATCATGATGAGCGCCAGGCCCGCGAGATAGCCGATCAGGACCGGACGGGAAAGCAGATCGGCGACGAAGCCCAGCCGCAGTGCCCAGGCCGCCAGGCACAGCAGGCCGACCGCGAGGGCCAGGGCGGCGGCCAGTGCGGCGTAGCGGCCCGGGTCCGCGCCGGCGAGAGGGCCCACCACGGTCGCCGTCATCAGCGCCGTGGTCGACTCCGGGCCGACCGACAGCAGACGCGACGAGCCCAGCAGCGCGTACAGAGCGAGGGCGGGCAGGATCGCCCACAGTCCGGCGACCGGCGGCAGTCCGGCCACGACCGCGTAGGCCATCACCTGCGGCACGAGATAGGCGGCCACCGTCGCCCCCGCCAGCAGGTCGCCGCGCAGCCAGGAGCGGTGGTAACCGGTCAGGACGACGATCCCGGGCGTCAGACGGCGCCAGCTCATGGCACGTCCGCCCGAGTCGTGGGACATGGGTCTCCTCTCGTCGCCTCCTCCAGGATCCACTCCCGGGTGCAGAGGGACCCCGGCCGCAACCGCGACCGTTGGGCCGGTCGGCCCCGGTCGGGGACCTGCGGCCCCTGCAGTATCGACCACTCCTCCGCCGAGTCTGGAGACACATTCCCGATGAGGAGGCGGAACCATGGTGCGCACTGTTGTCGCAGGGCTGGACGGCTCGTCGGAGAGCCGCGCCGCTGTGGAGTGGGCAGCTCGCGAGGCAAAGTTGCGTGGTCTGCCGTTGAAGATCGTCCATGTCTGGGAGCCCGTGCCGGATCCCGTGGCGCAGGCCCCGCTCCTGGGTGCCGAGACGCAGCAGCACTGGAGCGAACGAATTCCCCGCGAGACCCTCGAGGGCCTCCGTCTGCGTCATCGGGGAGTCGAGATGACCATGGAACAGTCGAGCGGCCGGCCCGCCGACGTCCTGGTCAAGGCAGCCGAGAACGCCGAACTGCTCGCCCTTGGTTCCCGGGGATTCAGCGGCATCGGCGGATTCATGGTCGGCTCGGTCGGCCTCGCCGTCGTGGCCCACACCGAGCGGCCTGTGGTCCTCGTCCGTGCCGGGGAGCAGGCCGCGGACGAGCACGTGCCGGATCCGGCGGGCATCCCGTCGGCCGCCACGCCGTACCAGCCTGTCGTCCTCGGCCTCGACCCCGACGGGCCGGACAGCTCGGTGATCGAGTTCGCCTTCGACGCGGCCGCCCG
Organism: Streptomyces sp. SAS_270; assembly: GCF_052543295.1. NCBI lineage: Bacteria > Bacillati > Actinomycetota > Actinomycetes > Kitasatosporales > Streptomycetaceae > Streptomyces > Streptomyces sp. SAS_270. The sequence continues at coordinate 26,709 of NZ_JBMNDS010000073.1, read as the reverse complement.
GCGCTCCGCCGTCCTGCGGGCCGTCCACGGCTGGAACCTGCCGCCGTACTACACCTACGGCCTTTCCGCCGATCCGGAGTTCCACGACGAGATCGCGCGCCGGCAGTCCGCGGCCCTGGCCGCAATCGTGAGCCCCTGGCGCCTGAAGTACCCGGACGTCGAGGTCGTGGAGGAGTCCCGCGCCGGGAACGGGGCCAACCACTTGGTCGACGCCTCGCAGGGAGCCAGTCTGGTCGTCGTCGGCAGGCGCATCCGCCGCAGCCCGCTCGGCGCCCACATCGGCCCGATCACCCACGCCGTACTGCACCACGCCGGCTCCCCCGTCGCGGTCGTCGCCCACAACTGACGCCCATCACAAAGGAGCACGCGGCGGGCCGCACCAGGGTCGTCCGTGAGTCGCGGCCGCTCGCCTCCGTCAACGAGTCGATCGACGAGGTGCTGCGCGGCGAGGTCAAGGCCCGCATCGATTTCAAGTTCGCAGCGGAAGGATGAGGACGGTGGAGACGACGGAACTGCCCCTGGTCGTGGGCGTGGACGGCTCCGAACCGAGTCTGCGGGCCGTCGACTGGGCGTCCGACGAGGCCATGGTGCGCGGGCTCCCGCTGCGGGTGGTGTACGCCTCGCTGTGGGAGCGCTACGAAGGCACCGCGCTTGCCGCGGATCTCGGGAAACCGTCCGAGGCAGTGCTGCCCGACGACATCGTCGACAACGCGGCCCGGCGGGCACACACACGCCACCCGGAACTGAAGATCACCGCCGAGGTGCTGCCCGAGGAGCCCGAGTACGCGCTGGCGAGGCAGGGCCGTAACGCCTCCGCGCTGGTGGTGGGCTCCCGTGGCCGCAGTGGCCTGGCAGAGCTGCTGCTGGGCTCCGTCAGCCTGTCCGTGGCCGCGTATGCAGAGTGCCCGGTGATCGTGCTGCGCGGCAGCCACAACAACCGGGCGCCCGGCACCCGCGGCCGAGTCGTCGTGGGCGTCGGCGAGGACGGGAAGGAGTCCCCGGCCGTGCGGTTCGCGGTCGAGGAGGCACGGCGTCGCGGGGTGCCCCTGGAGGCCGTAAGGGCCTGGCGGTGCCCCGCACACGAGACCACCGACCATCCCTTGCTGTCGGGGGAGCCGGCGCGGCTGCACCAAGCGCGGGCCGCGGAGGCGCTGGCGAGCGCACTGCGGGACGTCCCGCCCGACGTCGAGGTGCAGCGCCGCACCGTCGAGGGCCACGCCCGCCGGGTGCTGGCGGACGCCTCGTACCGCGCCGACCTCCTGGTCGTCGGAGCCAAGCGTCGCGGCGGGCACCTCGGGCTTCAGCTCGGCCGCGTCGCCCACGCGGTGCTGCACCACTCCGCCTGCCCGGTCGCCGTCGTACCGGAGCGGGACGCTCAGAGGCCGGCCCCCTGATCGGGGACGTGGAAGGGCAGATCGTGTGGCGGGCGCCGACAGCCGCTCGACGGCGGCCGCTTCGGCACCGGCGGCGTCACCTCGTGGTGGTGCAGGGTGCCGAGACGGTGGGCGGTCATGTTCAGGCGGGCCTGGCGTTTGTCATCGCTTTCGCCGACGCGTCACGGTGCCTCCCACAGGTGCTCGCCGCCTACGACCTGCTCCGCCGCCATCTGCCGAGCCTCGGCGTCCGGGTCGTCAACGTCGTCGACATGACCCGGCCGTTGCCGGGCCAGGAACACCCGCACGGGATGAGCGACTTCGAGTACGACGGCCTGTGCACCGAGGACCAGCCGGTGATCTTCGCGTACCACGGCGACCCGTGGCTGATCCACCGGCAGGTCGCGGACCGGACCTGGAACGCGTAAGCGCTCCGCAGGGAAGTGCGGCGATACGCCGTCGGTCCGGGCGACGCCTTCGTGGCTGGTCGCGCCCACGCGGCGGAGCCGCATGTCGCCACAGCCGCGCGCCGCTTCGGGGCGCTGTCGACCTGCCCCGCCACCGAGGGCCGAGTGGCCCAGGAGGCCCGCCCGGACAGCCCATGGGAACGCAGTCCGTTCCGCTGGACCCTGGAAGTGTCGGTAGACCCGGAGGAGAGACTGCGATGACGCACGACGCACTCAGCCGCCCCATGGTCCATGCCCTGCTCGCGGACGGCACCACCGTGTGCATCCGGTCGGTGAACCAGGGTGATCACGACCAGCTGCAGGGGCTCTACGAGGAGATGTCCACGGAGAACCTGCGGCTGCGGTTCTTCACGGCCAGCCGCCCTTCCGCCAAAAGGGCAGCCGACCGGGCCTGCGGCACAACGCGTCCCGGCTACCGCGCCCTGCTGGCCGAGACGAAGGACCAGGTGATCGGGCTCGCCGAGTACGACACCGGCGGCACCGGGACCACGGCCGAGATCTCCATCGCGGTCGCCGACGGACTGCACCACCGCGGCGTCGGCACCCTTCTGGTCGAGCATCTGGTCTCCGCGGCCCGCGCCGAGGGCGTCACCGCCTTCACGGCCGACGCCCTCAGCGAGAACCGTGAGGTGCTACGGCTTTTCGCCGACCTCGGCCTGCGTACGGCCCGCCGTTTCGAAGGCCCGGAGGTGCGCTGCACCATCGAGCTCGACGACAGCGACACCTACCTCACGGCCGTGGAGGAGCGTGGCCGGGCCGCCGACGTGGCCAGCCTCGAGCCGCTGCTGCGGCCGAAAGCGGTGGCCGTCGTCGGTGCCGGACGCAAACCCGGCTCCGTGGGCCGGGCGATCCTGCACCACCTGCGCGCCGGCGGATTCACCCGGCGTCTGTTCGCCGTGAACCCGGCCGCGACCTCCATCCTCGGCGTGCCGTCGTACCCGGCGGTCGCAGCCCTGCCCAGGACCCCCGACCTCGCGATACTCGCCGTCCCCGCCGCCTCGGTCCCGGAGTCCGCCGAGGAGTGCGGCAAGGCGGGCGTACGGGCTCTGCTGGTCGTCAGCGCGGGCCTGGACGCCGACCAGGCCGGGGCGTTGATGACGTCCTGCCGCACCTACGGCATGCGGATCGTCGGCCCCAACTGCCTCGGCATCTCCCACACCGACCCCTCCCTGCGCCTCGACGCCACCTTCGCCGCCGGCCATCCTCGCCCCGGCAGTGCAGGCGTCGCCGTCCAGTCCGGCGGTGTCGGCATCGCCCTGCTCGACGGGCTGTCCCGGCTCGGCATCGGCGTCTCCACGTTCGTGTCCCTGGGCGACAAGTACGACGTCAGCGGCAACGACATGCTCCAGTGGTGGGAGAGCGACAGCCGCACTGATCTCGCCCTGCTGCACCTGGAGTCCTTCGGCAACCCGCGCGCCTTCTCCCGCACCGCCCGCCGCGTGACCCGCCGCATGCCGGTGCTGACCGTCGACGCCGGTCGCACCGACGCCGGCCGGCGCGCCGCGGCCTCGCACACCGCGGCCGCCGCCACCCGCACCATGACCCGAGGCGCGCTGTTCACGCAGGCCGGCATCACCGCCGCCCGGTCGGTCGGCGAACTCCTGGAAACCGCCGCCCTGCTGCACTCCCAACCGCTGCCCGCCGGCCCTCGCGTCGCCATCGTCACCAACGCGGGCGGCGCGGGCGTCCTCGCCGCCGACGCCTGCGCCGAGGCCGGCCTGACCCTGCCGGCGCCCACCGCGCGACTGATCGACGACCTGCTCGCCGTACTGCCCGAGGGCGCCGCCGTCGGCAACCCCGTCGACGCGACCGCCGCCGTCACGGAGGAACAGCTCACCGACTGCGTGGACCGGATCATGCGGCACAGCGGCGTCGACGCCGTGCTGGTCGCTCTCGTTCCCACGGCGGTCGCCGAGGCGACCGGCGACGACCTGGTGCGAGCTCTTACCGCCGCTCCGGCCCGGTGGACCAAGCCGATCGCGACGGTGCGGCTCGAACAGGCCCTGCCCGTCGAGCTGTTGCCCGCCGGCGGCGGCACCGTCCCGTCGTACGCCGAACCGCAGGCGGCGGCACGGGCGCTGGCCCACGCAGGGCGGCGCGCGGCCTGGCTGGCACGGCCCGCCGGGACCGTCCCCGACCTCGACGAGGTCGACACCGCGCGTGCCCACGCCGTTGTGGACACCTACCTCGACGCGCACCCGGACGGCGGCTGGCTCGACCCGCGCGCGTGTGCCGAACTCCTCGCCTGCTACCGCATTCCCCAGTCGCCGTGGGCCTGGGCCGAGACCGAGGACGACGCCGTTCTCGCCGCCGACCGGCTGCGCGGCGCCGACGGCCGGGTGGTCATGAAGGGGTACTGGCCGGGGCTGCTGCACAAGACCGCGGAGCACGCCGTCCACCTCGACCTGCGCGGCGACGCCCAGATACGGGCCGCCTTCCGGGACCTGGAGACCCGGTTCGCAGGCCTGTTGACCGGTGTGGTGCTGCAACCGCTCGCCGACCGCGGCACCGAACTGTTCGCAGGTGTGGTCCAGGACGAGGTGTTCGGCCCGCTGGTCCTGTTCGGGCTCGGCGGCACCGCGACCGAAGTGCTCGCCGACCACGCCGCCCGGCTCGCCCCACTCACCGACCACGACGTGCACGACCTGATCACGGCCCCGCGCTGCGCCCCGCTGCTCTTCGGCGCGAACGGCGCGCGCCCCGTCGACCTCGAAGGCCTCGAACAGCTGCTGCTGAGGCTGTCCCGGATGGCGAGCGATCTGCCGCAGCTGGCCGAGGCCGACTTCAACCCCGTTCTCGCGACACCGGGCGGAGTCCATGTGCTCGATGCGCGCGTGCGCCTGCTGCCCCGCAGGCCCCAGGACCCGTATCTGCGGCGACTCCGCTGAGGAGGGAAGAGGCATGAAGCACAACAAGGTCGGCTCCGTGATGACCAGTGAGGTGGTCCGCGCCACGTACGGCACGCCGTTCAAGGAGGTGGCACGACTGCTCGGCGAACACCGCATCAGCGGACTGCCGGTGGTGGACGATGATGACGAGGTCATCGGCGTCATCTCCGAGACGGATCTCATGATCAGGCAGGCGGAGACGCCGGGCCCCGACGAGTCGAAGAGGCATCACCGCCTCGCCTCGCTCACCCGCGAGGGCAGGGCCCGGGCCGCGAAGACCCGGGCGCGCACCGCCGGCCAGCTGATGACCGAGCCGCCCATCACGGTGCACGCCGACAACAGCATCGTCGAGGCCGCCCGGACCATGGCCCTGAATCACGTCGAGCGGTTGCCCGTCCTCGACGAGGAGAACCGGCTCGTCGGCATCGTCACCCGCCGTGACCTGCTGCAGGTCTTCCTGCGGCCCGACGAGGAGATCCGCAGCGAGATCGTCGAGGAGGTTCTGGTGCGCGCACTGTGGCTGGCGCCCCGCAGCATCGACGTCTCCGTGGTCGAGGGTGTGGTCACCCTGTCCGGCCACATGGAACGCAAGAGCGAGACGGAGATCACCGTCTCCATGACCCGTCAGATCGACGGGGTCGTCGCGGTCGTCCACAAGCTCACCTACCGGCTGGACGACTCCCATCTGCGGCCCGACGAGCCGGCACTGCACGGCGTCGCCGACAACTGGATGCGCAAGCTGTGAGCTGAGAGGAGGCGGACCGCCATGCCCACCAGCGTGCTGGTCGCCTATGGGACGACGAACGGATCGACCGCGCAGATCGCCGAGGCCGTGGCCGAGGTTCTGCGCAAGGAAGGGTTCACGGCCGATGTGTTGCCGGCCGGATCCGTCACCGACGTGACGCGCTACGACGCGGTCGTGGTCGGCGGCGGACTGTACGCCGGACGCTGGCACAAGGATGCCCGCCGGTTCGTGCGCCGCAACCGCCGCGCACTGGCCGAACGTCCGCTGTGGTTCTTCAGCAGCGGCCCGCTGGACGCCTCGGCCTCCGAGCGGGAGATTCCACCCGTGCCCGGCGTGCGCCGCGCCATGACCCGGCTCGACGCACGGGGACATGTCACCTTCGGAGGCTGCCTCGAAGAGGGAGCCAAGGGGCGCATCGCCCGGATGATCGTGCGTAACGGAAAGGGCGGCGACTTCCGGAACTTCCCCGAGATCGAGGCATGGACGGCACGTGTCTCGGGCGAACTGGTGGAGGAACGACAGAGCACCTGAACGTACGGCCCAAGGTGTCCACGGGTTCGGTACGGACGACCCCGGCGTGGCACACGCGCCGGGCTCTCGCGTGTCGCGAAAGGGGGTCCGGAGTACAGGTGCCGACGTCGTCCTGGCTGTTCATGCTCGGCCTGCTCGGCATCGGCCTCACCCTGGTCGCAGGCATCGGCTGGCGGCTCGCGGCGAGCGCCGGCACGGCCATGATGGCCGCTGATGTGGATCGCCGAGTGGCCGCCGGCCAAGCACCCTGTCCGCCGGGCCGGCGAGCATGTCGACCAACCCGTTTGCCGACTGCCACCTCATCTACGCCGTCCTCATCGCCCCAACGGTCGCGAGTGCCGGTGCCACTTGGGGTCTGGGCAGGGACTGGGCGCGGCTGCCCTCCCGAGTGCGTCCTGGAAGGGCTGATCAGAAAGCCAGGCTCCGCCTGACGGGGCCCAACGGCCCGGCACAACAGGGACGGATGGCGGGCCTCCGGTGCGCCGACAGGCCCTCCCGGCGGGCAGGACGACGGACGAGCATCAAAAGCGCAGAGGTTCACATGCGGAGTGAGGGAGTAACCGCGATGACGGCAACGGTGACAGCTGGACCCCGGTCGAGGACCGAGGCATGGCGGGGCTTCGCCGGCACGCACTGGCGGGACCACGTCGACGTGCGCGACTTCATTCAGGCCAACTACACGCCCTACGAGGATGGTTCCACATTCCTGACCGGGCCGACCGAGCGCACCCTCGCCGTCTGGGGCAAGGTCGCCGCCCTGTTCCCCGAAGAGCGCCGCCGGGGCATCCTCGACGTCGACCCGGGCAACCCGTCCACCATCACCTCGCACCGGCCGGGCTTCATCGACCGCGACCGCGAACTGATCGTCGGCCTGCAGACCGACGCGCCACTGCGGCGGGCGATCATGCCCAACGGCGGGCTGCGCATGGTCGAGAACGGGCTCACGGCATACGGCTACCAGACCGACCCCTTCGTCACCCGCGTCTTCGGCACCTACCGCAAGACCCACAACGACGGCGTCTTCGACGCCTACACACCCGAGATGCGCGCCGCCCGCAAGGCCGGGATCATCACCGGCCTGCCCGACGCCTACGGCCGCGGCCGGATCATCGGTGACTACCGGCGCGTCGCGCTGTACGGCACGACCCGACTGATCGAGGCCAAGCGGGCCGAGAAGGCCCTCCTGGACGCACAGCCCTCCACGCCGGACGTCATCCGCGACCGCGAGGAACTGGCCGAACAGATCCGGGCACTGGGAGAGCTGACGCAGATGGCCGACTCCTACGGCTGCGACATCACCCGCCCCGCCGTCACCGCCCACGAAGCGGTGCAGTGGCTCTACCTCGGCTTCCTGGCAGCGGTGAAGGAACAGAACGGCGCCGCGATGTCGCTGGGCCGCACCTCCACCTTCCTGGACGTCTACCTCCAGCGGGACCTGGACGAGGGGATCCTCGATGAAATCCGCGCCCAGGAGCTGATCGACGACTTCGTGATCAAGCTGCGGATCGTCCGGTTCCTGCGCACCCCCGAGTACGACGCCCTGTTCTCCGGCGACCCCACCTGGGTGACGGAGTCCATCGGCGGCATAGGAACCGACGGCCGCCCGCTGGTCACCCGCACCTCCTTCCGCTTCCTGCAGACCCTCTACAACCTCGGCCCGGCACCCGAGCCCAACCTCACCGTCCTGTGGTCGCCCAGGCTGCCCGAGGGCTTCAAGGAGTTCTGCGCCCAGGTGTCCATCGACACCAGTGCCATCCAGTGACTCATGCGGCTCGCCGGGAGCCGGAGGCCGACCGGGGCCGGCCCGCGGCCGTCGGGGCCGTGGCCGGTGTGGCTCGCCTGCGGTAGACCAGGTAGGGGCGGGCGAGGTATCCGATGGGGGCGCTCCAGACGTGGACCAGCCGGGTGAAGGGCCAGGCGGCGAAGAGCAGGCAGGCGGTCAGGGCGTGCAGCTGGAACAGCAGCGGGGCTCCGGCGATTGCCTCGGGCTGCGGCTGGAGGACGAACAGGCCGCGGAACCAGACGGAGACGGTGGAGCGGTAGTCGTAGCCGGGGCCGAAGACGTTGTGGGCGGCGGTGGCGGTGATACCGAGCAGGACGGTGGCGGACAGCAAGGGGAAGAGAAGCTTGTCGCTGCGGTCGGTACCCAACCGGATCGATCGGGTCAGCAGCCGGCGGGCGCACAGCATGCCGAGTCCGGTGACCATGGCGACGCCCGCCACGGAACCCGCCCACACGGCCGTGGTGTGGTACGCGTGCTCAGTGATGCCGGCCGCCTCGGTCCACGAGTCGGGGATGGCGAGGCCCACCACGTGCCCGGCGATCACCATGAAGGCGCCCAGGTGGAACAGCGGGCTGCCGAAACGCAGCCAGCGGTGTTCGAGGAGCTGGCTGGTGCGAGAGGTCCAGCCGAACTGGTCCTGCCGGTAGCGCCAGACGTGCCCGACGACGAACACCGCGAGACAGATGTACGGAACGGCGACCCACAGCAGGAGATCTGCGCCGCTCGTGGACGCGGCGGCCAGGGTGGTGGGTACGGCGTTCATCGGGGGCCTTCCGTACGGCTGCTCGGAGCGGGTGGCACAGAGGTCGGCGGGGCAGGAACCGGCGGCACGAAGGTGCCGGGAGGGGCGAACTCGCCGTCTCCGTAAGTCCCGTAGGGGTCGAGCCCGACCTCCTCGTTCGGCGGGCCCTCCGCGACGAGCCGGGCCACCGCCGCGCGGTCCGCCTCGGTGGGCGGTGGCAGCAGCGTGAGCAGCGCGGCCGGCACGTGAAGGTAGGGCGAGTCGGCGTCGGTCAGCGCCCGGTGGATCAGTTCCAGGCCGCGCCGGTGGTGGCGCAGCGGTGCCTCGCCACCACCCGGGCCTACGAGGGCGGCGAACTCAAGCACGACCGGCAGGTGGTCGGGCAGTTCGCCGCCGTCAATGTCCCAGCCCGCGGCCTTGTAGCGCTGGTTCAGGGTGAGCAGGGCCATGCCGCGACGGCGGGTGTCGCCGTGCAGGTAGTAGGTGAGGTAGAGGCTGCTCTTGCGGCGCAGGTCGAACATCTCGACGTAGTGCCGCTCCAGCGCCTCGGGATCCTGTGCGGCGAACCAGTCGGTGAACCGGGCCAGTTCCTCGGCCGCGGGCGTGGCCGGAAGAGCCTCCACCAGGACGGTCAACTCTGTCCGGGCTGCGGTCAGTTCGCAGTCGGGGTACTGCAGGAGCAGCGACACGAGCCGCAGTATCAGGGCTCGGCCGGCAGTCTCCTCAGGTGTGAGACGGGCCGGGCGGCGTACGGCCGCGCGGACGCGGGTGCGGACGAGCGCGGGAATCGTTGAGGGCAGCGGGCTCACGGACGGCCTCCGGCGGGAGCTTCGGGTGTACGGCGGCGCAGGGTGGGGATGCCGAGCATGACCTTGCGGGGCTCGTCGTCGCCGGACGTCTCGACCGGGCAGCGGTTCTCCATCGCGGTCAGCGCGGCGGCGTCCTCCATATGCGCTGCGGGGACGACGTACCGGTCGGCGTACTTGGCGACGGCGAGCAGCCGGTGCAGGTCCTCCGCCTCGCGTGCGTTCAGGCCGACGGCCTTGAGCGGGGCCTCGTCGCCGGCCTCGCCGAGAGTGCGCTCGCGCATGTACGAGCGAAGCGCGGTGAGCTTCATCAGTACGCCGGCGACCACGTCGGTGTCCCCGGCGGTGAACAGTTCCGCCAGGTACTCCAGCGGGATGCGCAGGCGGGTGACGGCGGCGAAGACGTGGTCGGGGTCGTCCTGGTTGCCGCCGGCTGCGTCGACGGCGTCGAGGACGGGGGAGAGCGGAGGGACGTACCAGACCATCGGCATGGTCCGGTACTCCGGGTGCAACGGCAGCGCCACCTTGTACCGCATGACCAGGTCGTAGACCGGGGAGCGGCGCGCCGCGTCCAGCCAGTCCTCCGGAATGCCCGACTCGCGGGCTGCGGCGCGCACTTCCGGGTCGTGCGGGTCGAGGAACACCCCGCGCTGGGCGTCGAGGAGGTCCTTCTCGTCCGGGGTGGCGGCGGCCTCGCCGACCTTGTCGGCGTCGTAGAGAAGCAGGCCGAGGTAGCGCAGCCGGCCCACGCAGGTCTCGGAGCAGACGGTGGGCTGGCCGGCCTCGATGCGCGGGAAGCAGAAGGTGCACTTCTCGGCCTTGCCGGTGGCGTGGTTGACGTACACCTTCTTGTACGGGCACGCCGTCACGCACATCCGCCAGCCCCGGCAGCGGTCCTGGTCGACCAGGACGATGCCGTCCTCGACGCGCTTGTACATCGCGCCCGACGGGCAGGCCGACACGCATGCCGGGTTGAGGCAGTGCTCGCACAGGCGGGGCAGGTGGAAGAGGAAGGTCTGCTCGAACTCGAACTTCACCTTCTCCGCCCACTCACCGGTCAGGTTCGGATCGCCCCCCGCGTTCTCGGGCGCGCCTCCCAGGCCGTCCTCCCAGTTGGCGCCCCAGGTGATCGCGGTGGGCTTGCCGGTGAGGACGGAGCGGGGGCGGGCGACGGGCATGTCCTCCTGGGCGGGGGCGTTGACGAGGTTGTCGTAGTCGTAGGTGACCGGCTCGTAGTAGTCCTCGATGGACGGCAGGTCGGGGTTGGCGAAGATCGACAGCAGGCGCTTGAGACGTCCGCCGGAGCGCAGGACGAGACGTCCGCGCTTGTCGAGCATCCAGCCGCCCTTCCACTGCTCCTGGTCCTCGTAGCGGCGGGGGTAGCCGACACCGGGCTTGGTCTCGACGTTGTTGAACCAGGCGTACTCGACGCCGGTGCGGTTGGTCCACGTCTGCTTGCAGGTGACGGAGCAGGTGTGGCAGCCGATGCACTTGTCGAGGTTCATCACCATCGCGATCTGTGCCATGACGCGCATGTCAGTACTCCACTTGCTGGCTGCGGCGGCGGATGACGGTGACCTCGTCGCGCTGGTTGCCGGTCGGGCCGTAGTAGTTGAAGGCGTAGGTGAACTGCGCGTAGCCGCCCGCGAGATGGGTGGGCTTGAGCAGCAGCCTCGTCAGGGAGTTGTGGATGCCACCGCGCTTGCCGCTGACCTCGGTCTTCGGCACGTTCACGTTGCGGTCCTGGGCGTGGTACATGTACACCGTGCCCTCGGGCATCCGGTGGGTGACCACCGCGCGGGCGGCGACCACGCCGTTGCGGTTGTACGCCTCGATCCACTCGTTGTCGCTCACGCCGATCTTCTCGGCGTCCTGCGTGGACATCCAGATCGTGGGTCCGCCGCGGGACAGGTCGAGCATGTACTTGTTGTCCTGGTAGTTCGAGTGGATGGACCACTTGGAGTGCGGGGTCAGATAGCGGACCGTGACCTCGGCGCGTCCACTCTCGTGCAACTGCTCGTCGCCGTAGTGCCGGGGCGTGTTCAACGGGGGCCGGTAGACGGGAAGTTGCTCGCCGAGTTCGGCCATCCAGTCGTGCTGGACGAAGAAGTGCTGGCGGCCGGTGAGGGTGTGCCAGGGCTTCTTGTGCTCGGTGTTGATGACGAAGGGGGAGTAGCGGCGGCCGCCGGTCTCCGAGCCCGACCACTCGTAGGAGGTGATCACCGAGCGGGGCTGGGTACGGGTGTCGGCGAACGTGATCCGTTCCGCCTCGCGTTCGGCGGAGAGCTCCACCAGGCCCTCGCTGCCGGTCTGCCTCTCGAGTTCCTTGAAGCCCTCGGTGGCCAGCCGTCCGTTGGTGGTGCCGGACAGGGCGAGGATCGCCTCGCACATGTGGGACGCGGTGGCGAGCGAGGGCCGTCCGGCGGCGACTCCGTCCCTGACGGTGCCGTTGCGGTGCCGGAGCTCGTCGATCTCCTGGTCAGGGTGGACGGTGACGCCCTTGGTGGTGGTGCCCAGGGTGTCCAGCAGCGGGCCCACGGCGCGCATCTTCTGCGCGATCGCGGCGTAATCCCGCTCGATGACCACCAGTTTCGGCATGGTCCGCCCGGGGACGGGTTCACACTCGCCGGTCTTCCAGTCCCGTACGACCCCGCCCGGCTGGGCGAGTTCGTCAGGGGTGTCGTGCAGCAGCGGTACCGCCAGGACGTCGGTGCGGGTGCTGAGGTGTTCGGCAGCGAGTTCGCTGAACCTGTCGGCGATGGTCAGGAAGGTGTCGTAGTCGGTACGGGCCTGCCAGGGCGGGGCGATGGCGGGGGTGAAGGCGTGCACGAAGGGGTGCATGTCCGTGGATGACAGGTCGTCCTTCTCGTACCAGGTGGCGGCCGGCAGGACGACGTCGGAGAGCAGGCTGGTGGAGGTCATCCGGAAGTCCATGGTGACGAGCAGGTCGAGCTTGCCCTCGGGTGCCTCCTCCCGCCACACCACGTCCTTCGGCCGGTGCTCGGGCGGGGTCTGTTCGGAGCGGACCGCCGCGTCCGTGCCCAGCAGGTGGCGCAGGAAGTACTCGTTGCCCTTGCCGGACGAGCCGAGCAGGTTGGCGCGCCACACAGTGAGGACACGCGGGAAGTTGGCCGGATCGTCGGGATCCTCGACCGCGAACCGCAGCCGCCCCGACTTCAGTTCGTCGACGACGTGCTCGGCGACCGGGCGCCCCGCCCGCGCGGCCTCGTCGGTGAGGTCGAGGGGGTTGCGGTTGAAGCCGGGGTGACCGGGCGTCCAGCCGAGCCGCACGGCTTGGGCCAGGCAGTCGGCGAACCCCTTGCCCTTGAACCGCCCTTCCCCTAGCGGGGAGGCCAGTTCGTCGGGCCCGAACGCCTCGTAGCGCCACTGGTCGGAGTTCAGGTACCAGTAGGAGGTGCCCGCCATGTGCCGGGTGGGCCGCTGCCAGTCGAAGGCGAACGACAAGTGCTGCTGGCCGGTGACCGGGCGGACCTTCTCCTGGCCGACGTAGTGGGCCCAGCCGCCGCCGTTGACGCCCTGACAGCCAGTCATCGTCGTCAGGGCCAGGAAGGCCCGGTAGATGGTGTCGGAGTGGAACCAGTGGTTGGTGCCGGCGCCCATCGCGATCATGGACCGGCCGTTGGTGCGCTCGGCGTTGCGGGCGAACTCCCGGGCGATCCGGGCCGCCTGCTCGGCCGGCACGGACGTGATCGTCTCCTGCCAGGCAGGGGTGTACGGCTCGGACGCGTCCTCGTAGGACGACGGCCAGCTGCCGGGGAGGCCGGGACGCCTCACCCCGTACTGGGCGAGCATCAGGTCGAAGACGGTGGTGACGAGTCGGCCGCCGACCCAGCGGACGGGAACGCCGCGCAGCATCACCGATCCGCCCTCGGTGGTCCCCTCGTCGAATCGGGGCAAGGCGACGGACGCGGTGTCCTCGGCCGACTCCAGCAGGCTCAGCTCGGGTACGACATCGCCCAGATCGAGATTCCAGCGGCCTCGCTCGGCGTCCCCCCACCGGAAGCCGAGCGAGCCGCCCGGGACCACGGGTTGGCCCGTGGCCCCGTCCAGGAGGACGGTCTTGGACTCGGCATGTTCCGTGTCGTGTCCGAGGTCGGCGGCGGTCAGGAACCCGTCGGGGACGAGACCGTGTTCGTCGTGCTCGCGCAGGGTCACCAGGAAGGGGGCGTCGGTGAACTTGCGCAGGTAGTCCTGGAAGTAGGGCACCTCGCGGTCGACGAGGAACTCGCGCAGGACGACGTGGCCCATGGCCATCGCCAGCGCGCCGTCGGTGCCCGGGTGCGGGGACAGCCACTCGTCGGCGTGCTTGACGTTGTCGGCGTAATCGGGGCTGACCGCGACGACCTTGGTGCCGTTGTAGCGGGTCTCGGTCAGGAAGTGCGCATCCGGGGTGCGGGTCACCGGGATGTTGGAACCCCACATGATCAGGTAGCCGGCGTTCCACCAGTCGGCCGCCTCGGGGACATCGGTCTGGTCGCCGAAGACCTGCGGCGAGGCGATCGGCAGGTCGGCGTACCAGTCGTAGAACGACAGCAGAGTGCCGCCGATCAGCGAGTGGAACCGGGCACCGGCCGCGAACGACGCCATCGACATCGCCGGAATCGGGGAGAAGCCCGCGACACGGTCGGGGCCGTACTCCTTCACTGTGTGCACCTGGGCGGCGGCGATCAGCTCGGACACCTCCTCCCAGTCGGCGCGCACCAGACCGCCCTTGCCGCGAGCCCGCTTGTACGCCCGCGCCTTCGCCGGGTCGGAGGTGATCTCGGCCCAGGCCGCCACCGGGTCGCCGAGCCGCTTGCGTGCCTCACGCCACAGCTTCAGCAACTCGCCCCGCACGTAGGGATATCGGACGCGGCTGGGCGAGTAGGTGTACCAGGAGAACGATGCTCCGCGCGGGCAGCCGCGCGGCTCGTACTCGGGGCAGTCGGCGCCGATCGAGGGGTAGTCGGTGGCCTGGTGCTCCCAGGTGATGATGCCGTCCTTGACATACACCATCCACGAACACGAGCCGGTGCAGTTCACACCGTGCGTGGAACGCACCACCTTGTCGTGAGCCCACCGGTCCCGGTAGAAGCCCTCCCACTTGCCGTCGTTCTCGCCGAACACGGCGCGCCCGTCAGCCGACACCTCGCTGCGGGTGAGCAGCCTGCGGGCGGCCAGGGGCCAGCCTTCCCCGGCACCTGACGCCTGACGCCGAGCGTTCTGATCGTTCTCCATGGCTGGGAACGCTAGGCGGTGACAACCTTGGTGTACCTGGGGCCGGCGGCCCCTGCCGGATGGCCTTCCGGCCCAGTCCGAGACGGCTGCAATAGGGACCAATGGCCCCGGTGCCGGGTCCGGTCGGCTGGGAGTCGGGCACGCCCGTCATGCACGCTGGGCAGCGATCGAACCGCAGATGCGCACCTGTCACGTACGACCGCGTCCCGCGCCTGACGGGCGGCCAATTCCCCCGTCCCTGGCTGCCGCAGGCGCAGCGCGTATGGCGCGTGTCGCCCGGTTCGATCACACGCGTCCGGCCGCCCCGCGCGGCCGGACGCGGCATCCGCCCCGGCACTTCGGATGCCTTTTCCCGACCGCATGGGCCTGCTGCTCCGGTCCGACCTGCTGGAGACACCGACATGAGCGAGTTGACCCTTGCCTCGAACACCGAGGACGCCACGGCCCTGCAATCAGCCGAGGCACACCACACCCGACCGGCGAGCTGGCCGGACGGGTGAAAATGCTGCTCACCGCCGTGGACCGCGACCCGAACGCCGCCGGGAAGATCCACGCCGGTCTCGTGGCCCTCTGCGACCGCTCGCTCCTGCCCCACGCCGCAGCCGAGGAAGCCGCGCTCTACCCCGCCGCCCACCGCATGCCCGAGGCCCGGCCCGCCTCCTCGTCGAGAGCCTGATCGGCGAACACCGCTGCCTCACCACGCTCGTCGGAGCCCTGCGAGCCGCACACGACCCGGCGGATACGGTCGGGCACGGCCTCGGCCCGGCGGTGGAGGCAGGCCAGGGGGCAGACGCGGGTGGGCTCCCAGATGAGGCTGAGGGCGGGGGAGGCCCTTCAGCGCGTGCTGCTCACGGCGACCCAGCGCGGGGTGCGAACCTCAATGCTGCACCAGGCCATGGAGTGGCCGGACCTGCGGGTGGCGATGGCCGGATCGCGGCAGGGGTGCTGCCCGTAGTTGCTGATCCGCTTCGGATACGGCCCGGACGGCGGCAGAACGCCCCGCGTGCGTGCATACGCTGTGCCTGGTCCCACAGCGGGGCCGGGGCCGGGGCCGGAGGCCCTGATCTGAGCATTGATGCGAGGACGATCCGAGGTCCGAACCGACGGACTGACTCGCACTGTCGGCTCGCGCCTTGTCCGCACGGAGGCGTCAAGGCCCCAGCGGTCGCTGCGGGTTGCCCCTCACAGTGTGCCGCACGCTCCCCAGAGCTCGCGTCCGGTGACCATCTCGGACTCGATCCGTACGAACGCCGCATCGTGCAGGGGCATCCAGGAGCTGGGGCCGGTCTGCGAGAGGCGTTCGTGCTCGTCGGGGTCGGTCACCACGGTGGCCCGTCCGGTGACGACCACGCTCCAGCCGGACTGGGTGGCAGCGTCGAACTCGTCCGCCTCGAAGGCGACCACGACGCCGTCGATGGCGTGTGCAAGGTTCGAGTCCGGCGAGGTGCACAGCAGGACGGAGGAGTCCGTGTCCAGGGAGAAGTTGATGGGGAGGACCGCGGGCAGGGCCTGCCGGGTGTACACCACGCGGCCGACCGGCACCTTGGTCAGCAGGCGCAGGCACTCCTGCCGGTCGAGTGCGCGAAAGGCGTCGTTCTGGGACATCAGTCCATGGAACCCATGGGCGCTGCGAGGGGGTAGGGCCGACCGGCCCTCCTTTGAGGGGTCCCGTCGGGAGCGCCGGCCGTGGCCGCTGCTTCGCGGGGGCCACGGCCCGCAACCCGGTGCTCGGGGTGGCGGGGGCGAGCAGGGACGGCCGGAGCCGAGCCCAGGGCCTGTCCGTCCGTCGATAGGGACCCATGGCCCATCCCGGCGGTGGCTCCGGATGCCGACAGTGGTTGCGGGACGCCGCCTGGCAGGCAAGGGGCCTGCTGTGCGCGTGCGATCCCGCTGGCGCTGTACCACCAGGCAAAGGAAAGGGACGGACAACATGGTCCAGTCGTTGAAGTCGAAGAGCGGGAGCTCGCCATCGGGTGCTCCGGTGTCCGGCCGGGCGTGGCTGATGCTGGCTCTGGCCACGGTCGGTTTCGCTGTGAACTTCTGGGCATGGGCGCTGCTGAGTCCCTTGGGCCCGCGGTTCAAGGACGGCCTCGACCTGTCGTCGTTCCAGCAGTCGCTGCTGGTGGCGGTGCCGGTCGTGGTCGGTTCCCTGGGCCGGATTCCGGTGGGCGCGCTGACCGACCGGTTCGGCGGCCGGATCATGTTCCCGATCGTGTCGGCGGTCACCATCGTGCCGGTGCTCTACCTCGGCCTGGCCGGGCACTCCTCACTGACGGCGCTGCTGATCGGCGGGTTCTTCCTCGGCATCGGAGGCACCGCCTTCGCCGTCGGCGTGCCCTTCGTCAACGCATGGTTCCCGCCCGAGCGGCGCGGCCTGGCCATCGGCGTCTTCGGCGCCGGCATGGGCGGCACTGCGATCAGCGCCCTGACCACCGTGAAGCTGGTCGCCGCGAACAGTATGAAGACCCCGTTCCTGATCACCGCCGCGGTCCTGGCCGCGTACGCCGTCGCCGCCGCACTGCTGCTGCGCGACGCACCCGGACGCACCGTGCCGACCGAGTCGCTGACCCGCCGCCTGGCCGCCACCGCCCGCCTCGGCATCACCTGGCAGGCGTCCGCGCTGTACGCGGTCGCGTTCGGCGGGTACGTGGCGTTCTCCGTGTACCTGCCCACCTACCTCAAGACCGGGTACGGCCTGACCCAGGCGGACGCCGCGAACCGCATGGCCGGGTTCGTGCTGCTGGCGGTCGCGATGCGCCCGATCGGCGGTTGGCTGTCGGACCGGGTGGGCCCGGTGCGGGTGTTGGCCGGCGCGCTGGCCGTGGTCGTGGCCGGAGCGGTCGTGCAGTCGTTCACCCCGGCACTGGCCCCGGTGGGCACCATCGCCTTCCTGGCCATGGCCGGCGCGCTCGGTGCGGGCAGCGGGGCGACCTTCGCCCTGGTGGCCCTGCGCACCCCGGCGAACCAGGTCGGCTCGGTCACCGGCGTGGTCGGCGCCGCGGGCGGGCTGGGAGGCTTCCTGCCGCCGCTGGTGATGGGCTCGCTGTACGGCGAGTACGGCTCGTACGCGGTCGGTCTTGTCCTCCTCGCGATCGTGGCCGCGGCGGCACTGGCCTTCACACTCACCGGTGTCCGCGCCGCAGGCGACAAGCGGAAGCCGCGCACCGGCGGTCGGCGCGAGTACCGCGCCGCCGACACCACCGCGTAAGGGCCAGCCGACGAAACCAAGAGGAACGAAGGACAGGGAGAAGACCGGTGTGCGAGTACTGCGGATGCCAGTCGCTGGCGTCGATCGACGAGCTGACCCGTGAGCACGACGAGGTGGTCCGCCTGATCAGCCACCTGCGCCCCGCCCACCAGGGGGGCGGAGCGGCCCGGATGGCGCAGGTCGCCCGGGAGATCGTGGCCGTGCTCGGCCCGCATACCCAGGTGGAGGAGCTCGGTCTGTTCCCGGCGCTGGCCGGGGACTTCCCCGAACAGATCGCCGCCCTGGAGGCCGAACACCGTCGCATCGAGTCGGTGCTCGACGAGGCCGCCGACCGCGCGACGCCCTCGGACCCGGCCTGGCCGGACCGTCTGATGGAGGCGATGGCCCTGCTGCGCGACCACATCCTCAAAGAGCAGGACGGCGTCTTCCCGGCCGCACTCGCGAACCTGAGCACCGAGGAGTGGGAAGCGGTCGAGGCTGCGCGCGCCGAGGCGGGCGGCACCCTGTCCCTGCCGGCCGCCTGACCGGGCCGCGCTCCCGTTCCCTTGAGAGCACACCGACCAGACCCCGCGCCCCCCACTCACGTCGAGTGGGGGGCGCGGGTGATAGCCGCCGGCATGCCTCGTGGAGCCCGGGTAACCGCCCCTGGGGCTCATGCCCCTCACGGTGCGCCGACGCCGTACGCCCACAGGGGCCGAACGACCCGACCCGACGGGCCGACCCTCCCCGCCGTGCCACTGGTCCGATCCGCCGGACCCGCCCTGCCTAGGACGGCACCACGGCGACAGGGCACCGGCAATGCTCCAGCAGGTCCCGGACGGTGCCGACCGAGCCGGAACGCCGTCCGACCACCACCAGTTCGGCGCCTTCCGAGGCATGGGCGAGGGCCTCCACCGGGGTGAACAACACTACGTCCGCCAGAACATCGACGTCCGGGTACTTCGCGCGCCACGGCCGCAGCACATCGGAAAGCAGCTGGACCTCGTGGTCCTCCCACTCGGCGCGGTCCTCCTCCAGGACGGGCAGGGGCGAAGCGGCTGTGTGCGCGGGCAGCTTCCAGGCGTACACAGCGTGCAGGCGGGCGCCGCGCAGCCGTGCCGCCTCGAATGCGAAGTCGAGCGCGCCGCCTGCCGGTCTGCGGACGTCGATGCCGACGGTCACGCCGGAGGAAGGGCGTGACGGACCATCCTCGGCCGACGTGCCGGGGACCAGGACCAACGGCCCGGGCGACGACGTAGCAAGGATCGCCGCCGTCGATCCCACAGTGATTCCGGCGTGACCGCCCTCGCCTCGCAGGCCGAGCACGAGCACTTCCGCGTCCTTGCCCACGGCGCGCAGAACCGGGGCCGGCGCTCCGGTGAGGCTGTCACCCCATGGCCGCAACGACGGGTGCCGTTCGATGAGTTCGGCCACCACGTGGTCCGTCACGGCCTCTGGATCGTATGGCCACTGTTCCACGGGATCCAACGAAGCCGGCGGCGACACATGCACCACCCGCAGTCGGAGTCCGCGCAGCAGCGCCTCGCGTGTGGCCCAGTCGGCCGCGGCACGGCTGTGTGCCGACCGGTCGACACCGATGATGATCATGCGTTGCATGGTGTGCCGCCTTCCGGGCCGTGGGCCTTCCACGCTGGCCTTGGATCCCCCGCCCGCGCAGGGGCCGAACGGACCCGGTTGGTGACCTGGCGGCCCATACCCGCCGGTAGACCACGGGACGACGCTGGGATCGAGGAGCAGGTCGAGCGCAGGAGGTGCGCATCATGCTTGTGCCCGTCATCGCCGGAGTCGACGGATCCGCCGAGAGCCTGGCCGCCGCGGAGTGGGCCGCTCACGAGGCGGTACGCCGCGACCGGCCGTTGCGGCTCGTGCACGCATGGAACTGGCACCCGCGCCAGGAAGACGGCGAAATGGTCACGGCCGCGCAGCGGCACCTCGCCCGCCGCTTCCTGCGCCAGGCGGAGGACCGCATCCGCCGCATCTGCCCCGAGGTCGGCATCGAGGACGAGCAGGTCGAGGGCCCCGCGACCGCCGCTCTCCTGAAGGCGGCCGAGCACGCCGACCTGCTCGTGCTGGGCTCACGCGGCCTGACCGGCTTCACCGGACTCCTGGTCGGCTCGGTCGCGCTGGGCGTGGTGGCACGGGCGACCCGGCCCGTCGTACTCGTCCGGGCCGGCGAGGAGGCCTGCGACGAGCACCTCCTCGCGGGTGACGGCAGCGCGTCCACCCGCACCGGATACCGCGACGTGGTCCTCGGTGTCGACCTCGACGACCCTTGCGATGAGGTCATCGAGTTCGCCTTCGAGGAGGCCCGGCTGCGCAGGGCACGCCTCAAGGTCGTCCACGCCTGGCACCAGCCCTCCCCGATCGGACTCGGCCCCGGCGACATCAACCTGGTGGAAGGCCCGCAGCGGGCCGAGGAGTGGCTCGGCTTCCTGACCGCCGTCCTGCAGGTGTGGCGCGAGAAGTATCCAGGAGTCGAGGTCGCCGAGACGGTGACCGAGGGCCGTGCGCAGTCCGTGCTGGTCCGAGCCGCCTGCGGGGCGAGTCTGCTCGTCGTCGGCCGACGCATCACGGAGCGGCCCGCCGGCCCGCGCACCGGCCCCGTCGCGCACGCCGCCATCCACCACGTCGGCTGCCCCGTGGCCGTCGTACCTCATGTCTGAGAGGCCATGATGAGCAAGCCGACGAAGTACGTGTACGAATTCGCCGAGGGCGGCCGGGACATGGCCGCCCTGCTCGGCGGCAAAGGAGCCGGACTCGCCGAGATGACAAGGATCGGCCTACCCGTTCCGCCCGGATTCACCGTCACCACCGACGCCTGCAAGGTCTACCTGGAGACGGGCGGGGAGCCACCCGAACTCGGCGTCGAGGCGGTCCAGGCTCTGGCCCGTCTCGAGCAGACCATGGGCCGCACCCTCGGCGCGCCCGACGACCCCCTGCTGGTGTCCGTGCGCTCGGGCGCCCGCTTCTCCATGCCCGGCATGATGGAGACCATCCTCGACATCGGGCTCAACGACCAGTCCGTCACCGGGCTCGCCAAGGCGTCCGGGCAGGAGAGGTTCGCCTGGGACTCCTACCGCCGACTCATCCAGATGTTCGGACACACCGTGATGGGCGTGGACGGTGACCTTTTCGAGCAGGCCATCGCCGAGCACAAGGCCCGGCGTGCGGTCGCCGACGACCACCTGCTCGACACCGCCGAACTCGCCCTGCTGACCGAGGAGTTCAAGGCCATCATCCGTAAGGAGACCGGCGAGGACTTCCCGCAGGACCCCGCAGACCAACTCTTCCGCGCCATCCTCGCGGTCTTCGACTCCTGGAACACCGAGCGCGCCCGCGTCTACCGCCACCGCGAACACATCCCCGCGGACCTCGGCACCGCCGTCAACGTCCAGGCGATGGTGTTCGGCAACCTGGGTTCCACCGTGACCTCTGAAAGCAGCGGCACCGGCGTCGCCTTTACCCGCGACCCCGCCACCGGCGAACGCGGCATGTACGGCGACTACCTGCCCGACGCGCAGGGCGAGGACGTCGTTGCCGGCGTGCGCGACGCCCTGCCCATCAGCGAGCTCAAGGCGCTCGACCCGCGCGCGTACGCCGAACTCTGCGACCACCTGCGCACGCTGGAGAGCCACTACCGCGACCTGTGCGACGTCGAGTTCACCGTCGAACGCGGCAAGCTGTGGATCCTGCAGACCCGGGTCGGCAAGCGCACCGCCGAGGCCGCCTTCCGTATAGCCCACGACCTGAGCCAGGAGCGGACCATCACGCCCGACGAGGCACTGACCCGCGTGGACGGCACGGAACTGACGCGGCTGATGTTCCCCCGCTTCGAGACCCGCTCCACCGATGTGCCTTTGGCCCACGGCGTGCCCGCTTCGCCGGGAGCGGCAGTGGGCGTTGCGGTCTTCGACTCCGCCGAGGCCGTACGCCGTGCTGCGGCCGGTGAGCACACGGTCCTCGTCCGCCGGGAGACGACCCCCGACGACCTGCCTGGCATGATCGCCGCGGAGGCGGTCCTGACCAGCAGGGGAGGCAAGACCAGCCATGCCGCCGTCGTCGCCCGGGGCATGGGCAAGGTGTGCGTGTGCGGGGCCGAGTCACTCGCCGTAGATCCGGTCGCCCGTCGGCTCACCACGGAATCAGGGGTGGTCGTGAGTGAGGGCGACACCGTCTCCGTCGACGGCACCGCGGGCACCGTACACCTCGGCGCGCTGCCGCTGACCGCATCGGACGTCGGACATGCACTGGAGACAGGTGTGAGCACCGGACCGCTCACCGAGGCGGTGCAGGGAGCACTCGCACACGCCGACTCCGTACGCCGCCTGGAGGTCCGCGCCAACGCCGACACACCGGAGGACGCCGCGCGCGCCCGCAGCCTCGGGGCGCAGGGCATCGGTCTGTGCCGCACCGAGCACATGTTCCTCGGCGAGCGCAGGGCCCTGGTCGAGGCGATGATCCTGGCCCGCGACAACACCACTCGCGAACGGGCCCTGGAGGCCCTGCTGCCGCTTCAGCGGGCGGACTTCACCGGCATTCTGAAGGCCATGGACGGGTTGCCGGTGACCATCCGACTCCTGGACCCGCCGCTGCACGAGTTCCTGCCCGACCGCACGGAGCTGGCCGTCCGGCTGGCGAGCGCCGCACATCCTGACGTCCATGACCGCGAACTGCTCGACGCCGTCGAGCGGATGCACGAGCAGAACCCGATGCTGGGCCTGCGCGGCGTGCGCCTCGGTCTAGCCGTGCCCGGCTTGATGGCGATGCAGGTGCGGGCCGTTGCCGAGGCCGTCGTTCAACGTCTGCGCGACGGCGGCCGACCATGCGCCGAGATCATGGTCCCACTCGTCGGCACCGTCGAGGAACTGCGCCTGGCCCGGGCAGAAGCGGAACGCGTCCTCGCGGAAGTCGCGGCCGAGACCGGCGAGGCCCTGGCCTGTCCGATCGGCACGATGATCGAGCTGCCCCGTGCGGCGCTCACCGCGGGCAGCATCGCCCGGTTCGCCGACTTCTTCTCCTTCGGCACCAACGACCTCACCCAGACGACCTGGGGCTTGTCCCGGGACGACGCGGAGGCGTCCTTCTTCCCGCTGTACCTGGAGAAGGAGGTCTTCGGGGTCTCGCCGTTCGAGACGATCGACCAGGAGGGCGTCGGACGCCTTGTCCAACTGGCCCTCGACGAGGGGCGCGCCGTCAATTCCCGCCTCGAGACGGGGGTGTGCGGCGAACACGGTGGTGACCCGGAGTCCATCCACTTCTTCCACCGTGCCGGCCTCGACTACGTCTCCTGCTCGCCCTTCAGGATCCCAGCGGCCCGACTGGAGGCCGGACGCGCGGCCCTGTCAGACACCATCGCGGCCGACGACAGCAGGTGATGACGATCGGTGGGAGCCTCAGCGCGCGGGACCATTCGGCCGCTGGCCACTGGCCAGCGGTCGGGCATCGTGCCCTGTCGAGGACCGTGCGCGATGGTTCGGTCGTTCACCGACGAGTTTCGGCGCGCCGGTCGGTCAACACCGGTACACAGAGACGTACGGAGGGCCTCATGGGCAAGGGCAAGGTGCGCTGGCATCTGATGATGTCGCTGGACGGGTTCGCGGCTGGTCCGGGCCACTCGATGGACTGGATGGCCGGGGTGAAGGCCGGTCGGGGCGTCGTCCAGGAGTCGATCGCCAGTCTGGGGGCCGTGCTCGGGGGTCGTAGTGGGTACGACGCGCTCGCTGAGCGGTATCCCGGCCGGGCGAGCAAGCAGCCGTACGGCGGAGCGTGGAGTGGTCCGGTGTTCGTACTGACACATCACCCTGAGGACGCGATTCCGGATCCCGGTGTCACGTTCCTCAACTGCGATGTGGCCGAGGCGGTCGAGATCGGGTTGGCCGCGGCGGAGGGCAAGGACCTGGAACTGCACAGCCAGGACATCGCCCGGCAGTGCGTGGAGCGCGACCTGATCGACGAGTTCCGCGTACATCTGGCGCCGGTCATGCTCGGCTCCGGAGTGCGGTTGTTCGACTGCCCCGGTATCGAGCCGGTCCGGTGGGCCCGGATTCACGACGGCGACCCCGCAGAGGCCGTGGACCTGCGATACCGGCGAGCTTGACAGCCTCGGGAAGGATCATGCCCGTTGGGATGGGGCCCCGCTGGTTGGAGCCGGGGCCCGCCCGGTTGGCGTGAGGAAGCCGGGCGGGCCCCGGAGTGTGGGAGCCGCGGGTCAGGCGGCGCCGCAGGAGGTGCCGTTGAGGCTGAAACCGGCGGGCTTGGCGAAGGTGCCGCCGTAAGTGCCCTGGAAGCCGAAGGACACCTGACCGCCGGGTGCGATCTGCGCGTTGTAGGCCAGGTTGCTTGCCGTGATCGCTCCCGACGACGGAGAAACGCCGGCCCCCCAGGCGCTGGTGATCTGCTGCCCGGCAGGCAGGGCGAATCCGAGCTTCCAGGCGTCGACAGCGGAGGAGCCGGTGTTGGTGACGGTGACGTCGGCCGTGAAGCCGCCCTGCCAGACGTTCGTCCCGTAGGCCACCTTGCAGGCCGTGGAGCCGCCCGGACCGCCACCGGTGTTGATCGTGGAGGAGAACGAGGTCACGGCGAGGCCTGCGCCGTTCTGCCAGGGCTCGAAGCCCGCCTGAATGCTGGTCAGGTACCAGCTGTTCTGCGCCAGCCCGCGGGAAACGGCTTGCCGGGCGAAGTCCATGACGTCGAAGTTCCAGCTGCTGATCGCCGACGGCGCGACGAAGGACAGCACGTCGTTGGTGCCGTTGTTTCCGGACCACACCTGCCACTGGCGTCCGGCCACGGTTGCGGTGCCGACCTGGGAGCCCACGGGCTGGACGGATCCGACCTTGTTGAACCAGATCATGATCTCGGTCCGGTTGACGCCGTCGGTGCGGGGTGTGGGGTCGAGCCAGATGTCGTACGCCGCGTCGTACACCGCGTTGCTGACGTAGTTGTAGGAAATGCTGGTGGGCGCGCCGGAGATGGTGCTGAGCTGGGCGGGCAGATTGGTTCCGGGGGAGCAGTTGGTGTAGTGGCAGCCGTTGAAGATGGACGGGTACGACTTCGGGGCGCCGTTCGTCGGGACCGAGCCGTCGGCCTGGGTGACCCTGAAGCCCGAGTCGGAGGTCGTGACGCACTGAGTCTGGCTGGTGTTCCAGCGGTTGTTCTGGACGACGTAGCGTCCCTGGACCGTGGCCGATCCGAAGGTCTCACAGATGGTGGTGTCGGCCTGTGCCGCCGGCGCGGTGGTCAGCAACGCGGCCAGCGAGACGAGCGCGGTGAGCAGCGCGCCGATCAGGCCACGTGCGTTGCGGGCATGGTGCGGTGACGGTCGCATGCGGATCCTCTCCGAAGGGGGTGGGGGAGTAGGAGTGGGAGCGCTCCCGTAGGCGGATCTGCGGGAGCGCTCCCATGCCTTCGGTTCGGCAGGGACTCTAGGAAGAGTGCATGTTCCTGACAAGGCTGCGGGCGAGAATCGATCGAAGCATTTTCGAAGGCCCAGTTCAGGACAGGGGGGAGAGCAGGTGGGGGATGGCCGAATGCGCGGGTCGTTCGTGCTTGATTTGGGAGCGCTCCCGAAACTCCTGTTCCCGCCGAAGGCGGTCAGGACGACTCGCGCACCACCAGCTCCGTACGGAGGATGACGTGCCGCCAGGCCACAGCCGGCTCGTCCATCTCCTCCAGGAGCAGCCGGACCATGGCCCGCCCGATCTCCTCCAGCGGCTGACGAACCGTGGTCAGACGCGGCTTGGTCTGCTCAGCCAACGGAAAGTCGTCGAAGCCGATCACGGCGACGTCCTCGGGCACGCGCCGTCCCGCCGCGCGCAACGCCTGCAGAGCACCCGCCGCCGTGGTGTCCGACGCCGCGACGACGCCGTCGATCTCCGGGTGCCGTTCGAGGAGTTCGGCCATGGCGCGGCGTCCGCTCTCCTCGGTGAAGTCGCTCTCGGCGACCCAGGACCGCTCGCCCTCCAGGCCCGCCATGGCCAAGGCCTCGTGATAGCCGCGCAACCGGCACTGGGCGACGTACATGTCGAGCGGTCCGGTGATGGTGGCGATCGCCCTACGGCCCCGTTTGAGCAGGTGGGACACGGCACTGCGGGCGCCGCCGACATTGTCCGCGTCGACGTAGCTGACGAACTCGTCGTTCGAGCGCCGCCCCAGCATGACGGTCGGCAACCCGGCCTCGGCGAGCATGTCCGGCAGATGATCGCCGGCGTGCACGGACACCAGCAACGCTCCGTCGACGCGGCCGCCGCGCGCGTACTCCAGGAAGCGCTGCCGTTCGGCGTCCGAACGGACCAGCGTCAGCAGCAGTTGCATCCCGGTGTCTGCCAGCGCGTCCGCGAGCGAGCGGACGATCTCGGAGAAGAAGGGCTCCGCGAACTGCCGCCAGTCCGGTTCCGTCAACACGAGGGCGACGGCGTCGGCCCGTCGGCCGGCCAGTGAGCGCGCGGCGAGATTGGGCACGTAGCCCAGTTCCTCGATGGCGCGCTGCACGGCCTGGCGCGTCGACTTCTTCACGCCGGTCGCGTTGTTGATGACGCGGGAGACCGTGCCTCGTCCCACTCCGGCGTGGGCAGCCACCTGCTCCAGCGTCGGCGCGCCAAGGCGTTGCCTCCCCATGACCACCTCCCCTGAGATCACCGATCTTACGGCGCGAGGGAACCGGGCACATGGCTTCTCCAGCGACGTCGCCGTACGGCTGAAAGGAGTAGTGCCGGAAGAGCCTGACCGGTCATGGCGGGAGGGGGGATTCGCGAGGCTTTGGCCGACGCCCTCGGTGAACTCGCGTCTCAGGGCGGCGACATGAGCGAGACGGCGACATGAACGAGTCGGCGACAGACGCGGCTGACTGGAACACCTCGCTCAGCCGGGCCAGATCCCGTCCACCCTTCAGGTGGGGGGGGGGGGGGGGGGGGGGGGGGGGGGGGGGGGGGG